>JBHHUP010000004.1:0-55265 GCA_046753845.1 Thermodesulfobacteriota bacterium | reverse complement strand
TATCCTCATCATCGGTCTTATGCCCGGCGTACTGGCCAAGCCTCTTTATCTCGCCAGAGTTGAAGCTAATGGACTTTACCTTATCCTGGCGTATTACCGTCGGCACATCAAGGTTCTCGGCTATAACACGGGCCGCGGGGATGTGGTCAACGGGAGTAGGGAGGGCCTCCTCGGCCGCCTCGCCAAAACCCGTGGCTATTACAGTAACGCGCACCTCATCGCCCATGGTATCGTCTATAACAGCGCCGAAGATGATATGGGCGTCATCGTGGGCCTCTTCGTGGATAAGGCTCGATGCCTCGTTTACGTCATGGATGCTAAGGTCCGACGAACCCGTTATATTAAGAAGCACACCCTTGGCGCCGCTGATAGAGATATCCTCAAGGAGCGGCGATGAAATTGCCTTTCTCGCCGCTTCCAGCGCCCGCTGCTCGCCGCTGCCCGTGCCGCTGCCCATAAGGGCCTGGCCCATATCGCACATAATGGTGCGCACATCGGCAAAGTCCACGTTTACAAGCCCCGGCACGGTAATGACATCGGAGATACCCTTAACGGCCTGCAATAAAACCTCATCGGCCTTGGCAAAGGCATCGGAAAGGGTTGTGTTCTTGCACGATACGGAGAGCAGCCTCTGGTTGGGGATGGTTATTACCGTATCCACCATCTCCGTGAGTTTGGCAAGCCCCTCCTCGGCCTGGCGCATCTTTTTTGATCCCTCAAAGGCAAAGGGTTTGGTCACTACGGCCACGGTCAGGGCCCCCGTCTCCCTTGCCACCTCGGCTATAACAGGGCTGGCCCCTGTGCCTGTGCCGCCGCCCATGCCCGCGGTAATAAATACCATATCCGCGCCCGATAAGTTCTCAAGCAAGGTATCACGACTCTCTACGGCGGCGTTTTTTCCCACACTCGGGCTCGCCCCGGCCCCAAGCCCCTTTGTAAGCGTAGTGCCTATCTGAAGCTTTACCCCGGCCCTGGATTTACCAAGGGCCTGAGCGTCTGTATTGGCAGCGAGAAACTCGACTCCCTGCAGACCAAAGTCAATCATGGTATTTACGGCGTTACCGCCGCAGCCCCCCACACCTACGACCTTCAGTCTTGCCCCGGCGTTAAAACCCTCCTCAAAGCTGATATCCATCTGCCCGTCCTTTGTAAAATCCATCTCCTCCTCCTCGTTAACTAAGATAAAACCCTCTATCTAATAAACCTGTCCGCAAACCTTCACGGAGTCTCAAAACCCCTATTTAAAAAAATCAGTCCTAAAAAAACTCCTTTACCCAGCCCCTCATCCTGGAGGTGAGCTTGTTGAAGACATTGTCGCCTTTCTGAGGAAAATGCGGGCTGCTTACCTTTCTCGTGCCAAACTGCACAAGGCCCACTCCTGTTGAGAACATGGGGTTCTTAACTATATCCACAAGACCCTGCACGCCCCTTGGGATACCCCTTCTTACGGGCAGATTAAAGACCTGCTCGGCCAGCTCCACGGCGCCATCCATGGCAGAAGTGCCGCCTGTAATGACAATGCCCGATGATATAAGGGCATCGTAACCGGACTTTACTATCTCTCTATTTACAAGCTCGAATAACTCCTCCATACGGGGTTCGAGTATTTCACAGAGCATGAACCTTGAGACGCGTTTCGCCTTACCGCCGCCAACGGTAGGGACATCTATGGTCTCGTCCTTTCCTACCATGGCCGTCATGGCGCAGCCGTACTCTTTTTTTATACTCTCGGCCACGCTCACCGGGGTTCGCAGCCCCACGGAGATATCCCCCGTAGCCTGATTACCGCCAAGTGAGATTACCGTGGTGTATTTAATGGTCCCGTTATGGTAGAGGGCGATATCAGTCGTGCCGCCGCCAATGTCTACAAGGACAACGCCTATCTCCTTCTCATCGGGCAGGAGCACGGCCTCGCTGCTCGCAAGCTGCTGCAGGACAATGTCATCAACATCCAGGCCCGCCTTATTGGCGCACTTGATAATATTCTGAGCGCTGGTTACGGCGGCGGTAACGATATGGACCTTTACCTCCAGCCTTGTGCCTATCATGCCCAGAGGGTCCTCGATACCGGACTGGTCGTCAACTACATACTCCTGCGGTATGACGTGTATGACCTCTCTGTCGGGGGGGATAACCACGGCCTGGGCCGCCTCTATAACACGGTCTATATCGGAGCGCGAAATCTCGCGGCTCTTAACGGCGATTACGCCGTGGCTGTTAAATGCGCGGATATGGCCACCGGCTATGCCGCAGAAGACCTTGTTTATCTCGCAGCCGGCCATTAGCTCCGTCTCCTTAATGGTCTCCTTGATAGACTGCACGGTACTCTCGATATTGACGACCACACCTTTTCTAAGCCCCTTTGAGGGCTGGGTGCCGATGCCGATTATCTCAAGGCCTTCGGCTGTCTTCTCTCCGGCTATGGCGCATATCTTTGTAGTGCCTATATCAAGGCCTACGATTATATTCTCATTCTTAGCCATCTAAGTTCTTCTCCCCCCATTTGCCACATCATGGTCATATCTTACAAGGACCTCTCCGGCTTTACGCACATCCACTGCCAGGGCGCCCCTTAAGGCCCCCTTCTTCACACCCCTTAATCTCTCAAAAAGTCTGAGACCCGCCTCAAAGTGAGAATCCCCGAGCTCTACCTTAAGACCGTGGTCAAGGGTATGGAGGGTAAAACCATAGAGGGCGTCGCAGTGTATCTCCGATACGTTATCAAGGTTAAAGCCATCTCTGCCCTCCAGAAGGGAAAAAAGCCTCATAAAGGAGCTCATAAGGAGGCCCTCGTTCTGTACCATCTCCTCGCTAAGGCCCGTTACAAGGGGCAGGTCAAGCCTCTCACCTGAGGCGAGTTTCTTAAAAACCGTACCCTGACTGTCCATTACAAAGAGGTCTTTCATCTGCACAATGGCCACGGGCCGCCTCTCCGTGATTACAATCTTTACCGTGCCCGGCAGCCTTCTCTTCACGGCCGCGCCGAGGACCCAGGGGTTTTTCTTTATCGAGCGCTCCACCTCTCCTGCAGAAAAGGAATAGATATTCTGCCCCTCTCTGATACCTGCGAGCCTTATAATTTCGCGGGGCTGAGTGCGGAGCGCCCCCTTTACGGAGAGGTGCCTTACGGCCAGCTCCGGCGAGGTTATGGCCTTACCGTAGAGCCACCATGAGCCGTATCCTATAAAGACCACAAGCCCCATGACCACGCCTGCCTTTATTGCTGCGGCCAGACGATGGGCGACCCGCTTGAAAAAGGGCTCTCGCCGCCTCTTATTGCTTCTCTTCTTTTTCTTAACAGCCTTGCTTCTCATCTACCGCACTCTCCAGAGATGCACCCTCTAATATCTCCACTATAAGGTCAGTGTAACTTAGTCCCGCTTCACCGGCCGCCATGGGCAGCAGGCTCCTCGAAGTAAGCCCGGGGGAGGTATTAATCTCAAGCACAAAGGGGTTGCTCTCTTCATCTATTAATATATCCACGCGCGCAGCGCCGCTGCAGCCAAGGGCACGATAGCTGCAAAGCGCTATAGAGGATAAACGCTCACAGAGCTTCTCCGGCAGCTTTGCCGGGACCGTAAAACTCGCCCCGCCCGCCGTATACTTGGCCTCATAATCATAAAGTCCTCCGCCCGTCAAGATCTCAACAATGGGAAAAACCCGGCCGTCAAGTATGGAGATACTTACCTCTCTGCCTGTAACGCGCTCTTCAGCTAAAACAGCGGAGCCGAACCTCGCGGCCTTACATCGGGCCCCTTCAAGCCCGGCCTCATCTGTAACAAGGCTTAGACCGAGCGTAGAGCCCCCGGCAGAGGGTTTTACAATAATCGGATATTTCAGCCCCTTTACTCCTTCTGCCGTTACAACCTCGCTAAAGGCAGGCGTTGGGATTTTGTTAAGGAGCATGAGTTTTTTAGCGGCAATCTTGTCCATGCATAGCGCGCTTGCCATTACTCCCGAGCCCGTATAGGGCAGCCCCATAACCTCAAGTCCGCCCTGAATGGAGCCGTCCTCGCCGGCCCCGCCGTGAAGGACGATAAATACGGCCTCCGCGCCCTCGGCCTCTAACCTCGTAAAGACATCCCTTCCCGCGTCTATGGCAAGGGCGTCATAACCGGCCTCAATAAGGGCCTTTAATACGGCCTCCCCGCTGCGAAGCGATATCTCCCGTTCAGCCGACTCGCCGCCCATAAGGACAGCTATCCTCTTACCGAGTAAAGGGCTCATCTTCGCACCATAGGGGTCCGCTCCATTATCCATCCTCTCCAACTACCTTTATCTCGGGCTCAAGAAGCACTCCCGACCTGCTGTACACATTGTCACGCACAAGGGCCATAAGGGATAATACATGAGAGGCCTTTGCCCCGCCCTTATTAACGATATAATTTGCGTGTATCCTGGATACCTCTGCCGCGCCCTCACTCCGCCCCTTTAGCCCCGCCTCCTCGATAAGCCTGCCCGCGGGCACCCCCTCGGGGTTTCTGAATATGGAACCTGCGTTAGCGGGGGGTATGGAGGCCGTTGTCTTTTTTCTCCTCTCTACAAATTCCTTTATGCGGTCCTTAATCTTAGAGGGCTCGTCTCTACCGAGCCTGAGGTGAACCTTTGTAACAACAGTATCTACGCTTATGTTTGATGACCTGTAGGCAAGCTCCATCTCCGCGGCGGGCAGAAACCTCACGACGCCCTTACGGCTCATTACCTCTACGCCGTCCATGACATAACTCATATCCGCCCCGTAGGCCCCGGCGTTCATCACCGCCGCGCCGCCCATGGTCCCGGGGATGGAAGCGGCAAACTCCATGCCCGTAAACCCCTTCTCGGCTGATGAGGCCACAAAGGCGGGGGTCCTCACCCCTGCGCCCACAATGGCCGTGGCGTTGCCCTCGTTCCAAATAATATCCTTTAACCCCTCTCTCATATTAATAACTATCCCGCGATAACCGCCGTCCCTTACGAGCAGATTCGTGCCCATGCCGATTATGATAAAGGGAAACTTTTTCGATACCGCAAAACCGAGTATCTCCTTAAGGTCATTCTCATCCACGGGAAAGGCCATGACCTCAGCGGGCCCGCCTATGCCAAAAGAGGTATACTCCGCCATAGGGGCATTAAAGATAACCCTGCCCTTAAATCGCTCCACAAAGATAAGCGGATATTGGCGTGAAACATTCTTATCCTTCATTCAGAGCACCCTGCGGTCTTGTTTTTTATCTTCACTCTTAAGACACTCCAAGAGCCCCGTGCCCGCCTTCCAGACATCACCTGCGCCAAGTGTCAGGACAAGGTCGCCGCCGCGGACAATCCCCTTAAGGTACTCCGGCACATGGGCAACGACTTTTATATAGGTAATATCCTTGTGGCCGTGCTCCCTGATGGCCTCGTAGAGGGCATGACCGTTAATACCTTCTATAGGCTCTTCTCCGGCGGCGTAGATATCGGTGACAACGAGTTTATCCACATCATTAAAGGCCGATAAAAAATCATTGAAGAGATCAGCGGTCCTTGAGTACCTGTGGGGCTGAAACACGGCGACTATCCTCTTATTAAAACTCTCCTTTGCCCCCTTGAGCACGGCCTTTATCTCCTCGGGGTGATGCCCGTAGTCATCAACTACGGTAACGCCGCCCATAATGCCGCGCACATGAAACCTGCGCTCCACACCTGAAAAAGACTCAAGCCCCTTTTTGATAATCTCAAAACCTATATCAAGCTCCAGGGCCACACCGGCGGCGGCAAGGGCGTTCTGCACGTTATGCGCCCCGGGAAGCCGCAGGGTTATAGACCCCAGCTCCCTGCCCCGTAAAAAGAGATCAAAGGAGGTACTCATCCCGTCATAGGCGAGGTTTGTGCCCCGTACATCGGCCTGAGCCGCAAGCCCGTACGTAGTGACCCTTCTCGAGACTCGGGGCAGAAGCCCCTGAATCACAGGATGGTCAAGGCAGAGTATATTAACGCCGTAAAAAGGCACCTTATTCATAAATCCGATAAAGGCCTCATGAAGGTCGTCCAGGCTTTGGTAATGGTTCATGTGCTCGCGGTCAATGCTCGTAACAACAGTCATGGTGGGGGTAAGTTTAAGAAAACTCCCGTCGCTCTCATCTGCCTCGGCCACAAGGATATCGCCTTTACCGAGACGGGCGTTTGCCCCGATGCTGTTAAGCTTACCGCCCGTTACCACCGTGGGGTCTACATCGGCAAGGGCGAATATTGATGCTATTAAGGAAGTAGTCGTTGTCTTGCCGTGGGTGCCGGCAATGGCGATGCCGTACTTCATGCGCATGAGCTCGGCAAGCATCTCCGCCCTTGGAATTATGGGAATATTCAGCTCCGAAGCGGCCATAAGCTCGGGGTTGCTCTCGCCAATGGCCGAGGAATAAACTACGCACTGTGCCTTGCTTACGTTCTCTTTTCTGTGCCCTATATGAACTGAGGCGCCAAGCTGTGTAAGCCTCTTCACCGGGGCGGAAGCCGCGATATCCGAGCCCGTGACCTCATAACCCATATTCAGCAGGACCTCGGCTATGCCGTTCATGCCGGACCCGCCTATGCCCACAAAATGAATTCTCTTAATCCTTCCTCTGTACATCTAAGCCGCCTTAATTCAGATTAAAATTACGTTGCCCGTGATAGACTAAAAGCGTCCTTTACCCTGAGGAGATTCAAAAAATCATCTACGATAACCGAGGCCGCGTTAACCCTGCCAAAGCCCAGGGCCTTTTTTCTTGCCTCCTCGAGCTCACCGGGGTTCTCGTAAAAAGACCTGATGCTCTCGGCAAGGGAGCGGCCTGTAAGCCTCTCCTGCGGTATCATCACCGCCCCGCCGGCACGCACAAGACAGCGGGCGTTTACCTCCTGATGGTTATCAGAGGCAAAGGGATAAGGCACAAGTATTGAGGCAAGGCCGAAGGCCGCTATCTCTGCTATGGAAGTGGCCCCTGCACGGCAGACCACAAGGTCCGCCGAGGCATAGGCCTCGCCCATGGAGTCTATAAATTTATAGAGGCGCACATTAAGTTTTTTTCTCTCATATGCCTCTTCTACAAATGCGTACCCCTTGTCTCCTGTCTGATGAATAACCTCAAGGTTATCCCATATATCGGTAAGGTACTCCGTGGCATCAAGGAAGGCCGCGTTTATGGCCGTAGCGCCCTGACTGCCGCCGAAGATAAGCAGGGTAAATTTTTTATCCTTCCCTCTCACCTTCTCCCCGGGGCTGCGCGAAAGAGCAGCCTTCTCAAGTATCTCCCCTCTCATGGGGTTACCGGCAAGTACAACCTTTTTTTGCGGAAAGAACTCACCCGCCTCGGGAAAGGCCGTATAAACTCTATCAACTACGCGGGCGAGCATCCTGTTGGTAAGGCCCGCCATGGCGTTCTGTTCCATTATGGCCGTCTTTATCCCGAGTATCCGTGCCGCCGTAACAACAGGGGCCGATGAGTATGCCCCGCTCCCTATGACGCCGTTGGGGCGAAGCCTTCTAAGTATGCCTATGGCGCGCATCGTGGCCGCCAGGGCCTTAATTATGGCCACACCACGCTTAAGGCCGCGCCCGCCCTTCAACCCCTCTACGCTTAAGAGCGTAAGCGGATAACCATAACCCGGGATAATCTTCTCCTCAAGTCCGCCCCTTGCGCCGATAAACTCCACCTCAACGGAGCTATCCCGTTTTTTAAGTTCCTCGGCAAGGGCTATAGCGGGGAATAGATGCCCCCCTGTGCCTCCGCCTGTCAGGACAAACTTCAAAGTCTCACCTTTTTAATACAAAGAAGCATTAGGCCTCCTCGGCGTTCTTTATATATATGTTCAGCAGTATTCCTACGGCTATCATATTTATTACAAGAGAGCTGCCGCCGTAACTGATAAATGGAAGCGTAAGTCCCTTTGGCGGCAGCAACCCCATGACAACGGCCATATTTACCGCCGCCTGCATGGAGACCATTACCGTAAGCCCGAGAGCAAGGTAGGCCCCGAAGAGGTCCTTTGCCTTAAGGGTTATCTTTATCCCCGAGACAAGAAATACAACATAAAAGGCTATGACAAGCCCTACGCCCACAAGCCCCAGCTCCTCGCCGATTACGGAGAGAATAAAGTCCGTATGGGCCTCTGGCAGATAAAAGAGCTTCTGCATGCCCTCGCCAAGCCCCACGCCCGTCACCCCTCCGGAGCCGAAGGCGAGGAAGGATTGCACCATCTGAAAACCCGCCCCAAGAGAATCCTTCCAGGGGTCCATGAATATCAAGAGCCGTTTAAGCATATAAGGGTGCCTCTGAACTACAAAAATCAAGAGGGGCACAACAGGCACAAAGAGCCCCAGCAAATACCGCAGCCTTACGCCTCCGGCAAAGCTCATGATAAGCACGAGGGCCGAGAGGGTAAGGGCCGTGCCGAGGTCGGGCTCCATGAGAATAAGTACGACAAAAAGGCCCGGAATAATAATATTTGGTAAAAATCCAAACCAGAAATCCTTGATCTTCTCCGCCTTGTCAGAGAGTGAGTAGGCAAGAAATATAACAATGGCAAGCTTTGCCGGCTCAGATGGCTGAAAGGCCAGCGGCCCGAGATGGACCCACCGCCGCGAGCCCCCTGCCGTAAAACCAATACCGGGAACATATATGAGAAAGAGCAGAATAGCGGCGAGTATCAGTATGGGGTAGACAAGCCTGCCGTAAAGGGTATAGGGGATCCTCGAGGCCGCCACAAACATCACGAGCCCTATAAAGGCGTAGGTAAGGTGTTTTTTCATAAAGAAGAACTCATCGCCGAAGCGGTTCATGGCCACGATATAACTGGTGGAATAGACCATTACCACACCCATTACCAGCAGGGCCAGGGCCGAGAGGACAAGGAACCTGTCCGTATCACCTATCTTCAGTACCGTCATAAGAACCTTCCTCAGCGCTCGGGCAGCGCACGTACAAGAGCGGCAAACCGGTCGCCCCGCTCCTTAAAATCCCTGAACATATCAAAGCTCGAACATGCCGGCGAGAGCAGCACTGTCTCGCCCGGACGGGCCTCTGCCGCGGCCGTCTCTACGGCCTCTTCCATGGAAGAGACCTTCCTTACCTCCACGATGCCGGTAAAGGCCTCAGAGAGCCTGCCCCCTGCCTCGCCGAGGGCGAGAAGGAGCCGTACCTTATCGGCCATAAGAGCGTTTAGCACTCCGTAATCTCCGTGCTTGTCTCTGCCCCCCGCGATTAAGATAACAGGAGCAGGGGTGCTCTTAAGGGCCATCAAGAGTGCCCCTGTATTAGTGCCCTTGGAATCATCTACAAATGACACACCGCCGCGCTCCCCAATAAGCTCCATCCTGTGCCGTAGCCCCTTAAAGCTCCGCAGCCCCTCTGATACATCCTCACGGCTTACGCCTGATAAACGCAGGGCAGCCACGGCAGCCATGGCGTTCTCCATGTTATGGGCCCCTTTAAGGCCCGGGGCCTCTACGCAATAGGTCTCACGGCGGCCCTCAAAGGCGAATACTATATTTTTACCCTCATAATAAATCCCCGCGCCATTAGAGCGGTTAAAGGGCAGATAGAGGGCCTCGCCGTGCCTCTGCGCCGCTTCACCAAGTGTCTCCTTATCAATGACGGCGTCAGCGGCGTTAACTACCGCAAAATCACCGCTTTTCTGATTATCAAAGACCCTGAACTTCACTGCCGCGTACTCGGCGAAACCGCTGTACCTCTCGAGGTGGTCCTCTGTAATATTCAAGAGCAGGGCTATATGGGGGCTGAAGGTAACGATTGACTCAAGCTGAAAACTGCTTACCTCGAGCACGCATATCTCGGCCCGGACCTCCTTTAAAAAATAATCACAGACAGGTGTGCCGATATTGCCGCCTACAAAGACGCTTCGTCCCGAGGCCTCAAGTATCTCCCCTATAAGGGATGTCACCGTTGATTTGCCGTTTGTTCCGGCTATGGCGATTATGGGTACATCCATAAAGCGGCTCGCGAGCTCAAGATCGCCTATAACCTCTATGCCCTTCTCGCGCGCCTCGCTAAGCAGAGGATTGGAGGCCGCTATACCGGGGCTTATTACAATAAGCTCGGCGCTTAGGAAATCACAACGTTTAAAACCTCCGGCGCTTATGGCAAGCCCCATCTCTTTAAGGTCTTCGGCGCCCGTAAGTCTCTCTTCGTCTCTAATATCAGTGCCCCTCACCACGGCACCGTGTTTAACGAGAAACCTTGCTACGGAAAAGCCCGTAACTCCAAGGCCGACGACAAGGACTTTTCGCCCCGCAAGGACCTCGGAAGGGCCCGGGCCATTGGTGATAATTTTGCCCCCTCCGCCGGACTCACTCTTGCTCATCGCTATCTCCCCGCAGCTCTCAATCACGGATTTTCATCCTACCTTATCTTCAGTGTACTTACGGCTATAAGGGCCAGTATTATGGAGATTATCCAGAACCTTACTATTATCTTGGGCTCTGCCCAGCCCTTTAACTCGTAATGATGGTGTATGGGGGCCATGGCGAAGACCCTCTTGCCCGTAAGTTTAAAAGAACCTACCTGACACATTACCGAGAGGGCCTCTACGACAAATATGCCTCCGACGATAAGAAGCAGGGCCTCCTGTTTTGTCATAACCGCTATGGTGCCGAGGGCCCCGCCAAGAGATAACGAGCCCACGTCTCCCATGAATACCTGGGCGGGATATGAGTTGAACCACAAAAAACCAAGGCTCGCCCCAACGATGGCCCCTGCAAATACGGTTATCTCAGCCGCGTTGGAGACATGCATAATCTGAAGATATGAGGCTATCTTCACATGGCCCGTTATATAGGCAAGGAGCATATACGTGGCCATGGATATAATCATGGGGCCTATGGCAAGCCCGTCAAGGCCGTCGGTGAGGTTAACGGCGTTTGAGGCGCCTACTATTACGAGCATGGCAAATGGTATGTACAAAACCCCCATATCAAAACCCGCGTCCTTAAAAAAAGGTATGGTCACAGCCGTATCAAATCCTGTAGCATAGAGTAAGATAGCCACTAAGAGGGCCACACCGGCCTGCGCGCCGATCTTGCTCCTTGCTGAAAGCCCCTTCTTGTCACGCTGCCTGACCTTCTTAAGATCATCAACAAAACCTATAACCCCCATCGCGAGAATCACAAAAAGCAGGAGCCATACAAAAAAATTCGAGAAGTTGCCCCAGAGCACGATGCTTATAAATATCACAAGGAGGATTATCGCCCCTCCCATAGTCGGGGTCCCCTCCTTGCCGGCATGCGTCGGCGGCCCGTCACTGCGCACAACGTCCTCCACCTTAAGTCTCTTCAGCTTCCTTATAAGATAGGGCCCGAGAACAAAACTCAGCACCAGGGAAGTTACGGCTGCGTATATTGTACGAAACGTAATGTACTGAAATACATTAAATATCGTATGGTACTCAGCAAGAGGAAATAAAAAATGATATAACATGCTCTATTAACCGCATGCCTCCTGCGAGGCATCTCCCTCAGATTTAAGACCTTCGGCTATAAACTCCAGCCCCGCCGCTCTCGAGCCCTTTACAAGCACCACATCTCCCTCTCTCAGTATCTCATCACGAAGCCCCGTGAGAGCGGCCTTTTTATCTTCAAAGACAAATATGCTCTTCACGGGCATACCGCCGTCCATGGCCCCGCGGGCAAGCTCCTCCGCGCGCCTTCCAAGAGTTACAAGAATGTCTATGCCGAGGCGGGCGGCCAATATGCCCGCATCAAGGTGAGCGCGCTCTGATGCCTCGCCGAGCTCACACATCTCTCCTATTACTGCGACCTTTCTTCCCTCTGTTCCCCCAAGGGTCTCCAGGGCCGCAGAGAGGGAATCGGGGTTGGCGTTATAGGTATCATCAATAAGGGTAATAACCCCCGTGGCCTTAACCTCCATCCTGCCGCCAAGGCCCTTATAAGACCGAAGTCCGGCGCGAATATCATCAAGATACACACCAAGAGGCAGTACGGCGGCTATGGCGGCAAGGGCGTTTGTCACATTAAATGCCCCGGGAACGCTTAGCCTTACATCAAAGACCTGTCCGCGTACATCAAAGGTAACAAGCACGCCTTCGAGTCCCCCGAGCTGTTTCTCCTCTATAAGCCGCACATCAGCCACGCGTCCTGTGCTGAAGGTAACAAACTCACGGCCCAGGCTGCGTAAGAGCGGAAGGTCCGCGGCCTTTACCGCAAGAGGGTCATCGATATTAACGACCTTCACACAGGCATCCCCTGCCAGCTCGTATAATTTGCCCTTCTCCTGCCCGATGCTCCCAAGGGTGCCGAAGTTCTCAAGATGGGCCCTTCCGATATTGGTAATAAGGGCTACATCAGGGGCGGCTATAGAGGCAAGCCTCTCCATCTCCCCGGGCTCGCTTATGCCAAGCTCCACTACCACGGCGCTCTGCCCGCCGCCGAGCCCCGCGAGGGTAAGGGGCAGCCCTATAAGGTTATTTTTATTACCCTCTGTCTTAAGGATAGAGCGGTCCCGCGAGAGTATGGAGGCTATCATCTCCTTTGTCGTAGTCTTGCCGGAGCTGCCGGCAACAGCTATAAGGGGCGTATTGAATTTACGCCTTATAAAAGCCCCAAGGTCGCCGAGGGCCCTTACCGTATCATTTACCATGAAGACTATGCCCAGACCGTGACTAATGGCCATGCCGCCCCTCTGCACCATGACGGCAGCTGCCCCTTTGGTAAATGCCTCCTCACAGAACCTGGCGCCATTATAATTAGGCCCCTTTATGGCGATGTAAAGCTCCCCTTCTTTCAGGGTTCGAGTATCTATGGAGACGCCTTTTATCTGCCCGCTCTGACTCTGCGAGCATATAGCGCCTGTTGCCTCGATTATCTCGGCAAAAGTAATCATGAAGCGGCCTCCATGGCGCGGCGAAGCTCAAGTGCGTCCTCAAAGTGAGACCTCACCGCGCCGGTTATCTGATAATCCTCATGGCCTTTGCCGGCTACGATAAGGATATCGCCGGGGCGCGCCAGAGCTACTGCCTCTCTAATGGCCTCTCTTCTATCAGGGCAGACCATATAGGCCTTCTCGCCGGGCAGCGGCTCCGTGCCCCCGGCCTCTACCTTCCGAACCTCCCGTAACCCCGCCTCTATATCCTTAAGTATTAACTCGGGGTTCTCGTCACGGGGGTTATCAGAGGTAAGTATAATCATATCCGCGTACCGTGCCGCGGCCTCTCCCATCTCGGCGCGCTTTGTCCTGTCTCTGTTGCCGCCGCAGCCGAAGACCAGCACAATAGACCCCCCGCTCATCTCTCGTACGGTCTGAAGGAGGCGTTCAAGGGCGTCCGGCGTATGGGCGTAGTCCACATAAGCCCTGTAGGGAAGCTCGGCTTTGCCTGCGGGTTTAATCCTCTCAATCCTGCCGGGCACGCCGCCGAGCGCGCTTATACCCTGCTCTATCATGGTGCGCTCTATGCCAAGACCTATACATACGCCTATGGCTGAGAGTATATTATATACGTTGAACCTGCCTGTCATGGCCGTTGTGACGGAGACAGGGCCCGCCGGAGTCTGCACAAGGGCGTCTATGCCGTCAGGGGTTACGCAAAGCCCGCGCGGATGTATATCGGCCTCTTTCTCCATGCCCGTGGTAATAAGGCCCGGCAGGGAGCCTGCGAGCCTTCCGCCCCAGGGGTCGTCTATATTCACTACCGATACGCCGCCTGCCTTTAATAAGGTGAAGAGCAGGGATTTTGCCCTGTAATAATCCTCCACCGTAGAGTGATAATCCAGATGGTCATGAGTAAGGTTTGTAAATACCGCGGCATCAAAGCCGCAGCCTGAGACGCGTTTTTGCGCCAGACCATGAGAGGATACCTCCATGGCGCAGTGCGTAACACCTGCCTCGCGCATATCCCGCAAAAGCCTCTGCAGCGAAGGCGCACCGGGGGTGGTATTGGGAGCCGGTATCTCATCACCCTTGAACCTGTAATTCACCGTGCCGATAACACCTGTCTCAAAGCCGCAGGCCTTGAAGATTGACTCAAGGATATACGTAACCGTTGTCTTACCGTTTGTACCCGTAACGCCTACGAGCGTAAGCCCCATTGATGGCTCGCCATAGAGCCCCGCCGAGACCCTTCCTATGGCCTCTCTTACATCAGGGACTATAATCTCCGTTATCTCCGCGCCTCTATTACCCATGCCCCATGGCCTCTCTGCAAGGAGGCACCGCGCGCCCTTATCAAGGGCCTCGTTTATAAAGGAATATCCATCGGCGCTCTCGCCCTGCACGGCGGCAAAGACCGAGCCGCCATGAATGGCGGACCTCGAATCACATGAGATATCGTTAATCTCTATCTCATCAGGCCCCGTAATCCTGCACTCACCGAGCATATCCCTTAAGTCTCTAACCTTCATCAACATCCCTATTTGCCTCAACCCCTCTTATTTAAACCAGACTTTCACTAACTTAACGCCCTTTAAGGGCCTGCCCGGCCCGGGGCTCTGACGTACGGCCACACCGCCGCCTATCATCTTTATGGAAAAGTCTCCTTCGCTCGATACCCTCATGGCCCTTCTCATGGTAAGGCCCGTAAAGTCCGGGATAAGCCCCTGCTCCGGGCTCATTGCTTTCGCCTCTGCGCCATGGGAGGCCGCACCCGAGGCCCTGCTCTTCCTCCGGGGCCCTGCCTTCATGCCGCCTTCAGGCGTTATCCCGAGGTAGGCAAGGCTCTTTCCAGCTATCTCTTTAAATACCGGCGCCGCTACCTCGCCGCCGTAGTAACCGTTCTGAGGCTCATCAAGGGTCACTATTATCGTAAGGACAGGTTTATCGGCGGGGACAAAACCAAAGAAACTCGATACATAGGCGCCACTCTTATACCCTCCATGTTCGAAGTCGGGCTTTTGAGCCGTCCCTGTCTTGCCCGCTACATCAAAACCCGCTATAGCTGCCTTAAAGCCCGTGCCGTCCTCTCCCGTAACGCCTACCATCATATTCCTTACACTCCGTGCCGTTGCCGCGGAGATGACCCTTCGTGTAATCACAGGATTATTGGTCTTCACCACATCTCCCGTGCCGCTCTTTACCTCTTTTACAATATAGGGTCTCATGAGAAACCCTCCGTTGGCTATGGCCCCGAGGGCCGTGGCAAGCTGAATGGAGGATGCGGAGATACCCTGACCAAAGGAGAGGGTATGAAGCGTAACGCCAGACCATTTGTTCAGATCAAGCAGAGAGCCGCTCGTCTCACCGGGCAGGTCAAGCCCTGTTTTACGGCCCATGCCAAAGGCGCTGAAGTATCTGTAAAGTGTCTCTTTACCCATTTTTTCAGCTATCTTCGATGCGCCGATATTGCTGGAGTACTTTATGATATTTGATACAGAGAGCCAGCCGTTCTTCTCGGCGTCATGGAGCACGCGGTCGGCCACCCTGTATTTCCCGTTCTCGCAGTAGAATATATCATTGGGTCTTACCAGACCCTCCTCAAGGGCCCCTGCCACGACAAAGACCTTGACCACAGAGCCCGGCTCAAAGGAATCAGTAACCGTACGGTTACGCCAGAGGTCCGGTGAGGTACGGCGAAAATTATTAAGGTTAAAACCCGGGGCCGTGGCCATGGCAAGGACCTCTCCCGTGGCAGGAGAGAGCACCACTGCGGTTCCGCCCCTGGCCCCCGTCTTGTCTATGGCGCTCTGCAGGGCGCTCTCCGTTACGTACTGAATGGTCTTATCTATAGTAAGCTCAACGCTCATTCCCTCGACAGGGACGACGCTGCCGGTATCGCCAAAGAGCATCAGGCGCCCCCGCGCGTCGCGGCCGCCGCTGATCTTGCGCGCCGTGCCTCTTAGATATGTATTATAGAAGTGCTCTATGCCCTCAAGGCCGTTAGAGTCCACGCCGGTAAAACCCAGTAGATTGGAGGCAAGGCCGTTATTCGGGTAATAACGCCTGCTCTCCTTGACTATCCCCACCCCTCTCATGGCGCTTAACTTCTCCCGCTCTGATTCCCCGAGGTCTATCTGGCGTTTTACCCAGACAAAACCCCTGCCCGATGAAAGGCTGCGGCGGATATCAGAGGCCCTTAGGCCTGTAATACGAGCAAGGGAGCGCGAGACGGCCCGTCTTGACTTTATCTCCGATGGTCTTGCGTAAATGGAATCAACATCAATACTGATGGCGAGCTCTTTAAAGTTCCTGTCGTATATATCACCGCGCTTTGAGCGAAGGTTTACAGAGCGCACGTGCTGACGCGCGGCCTTCTCCTTTAGCGAGGCGCTCTCAATTACCTGCAGCTCAAAGGCGCGAGCGAATACAAGAGAGAAGGCGCATATAAAAAATGCGAGTACAATAAAGACCCTGGGCCTGAAATAATTTTTCTGCTTCTTTTTCTTCACTTCCCAACCCTTACTATCTGCCCCGGACCGGGGTGTACAAGGCCGAGCTCCTCTATGGCAATAGGCTCTATACGCCGGGGCGAAGAGAGGCGCATGAACTCTATCTTCAGCCTTCTATTCTGCTCCACAAGGGCGTTTCTCTCCATGTTGGCCTCGCTTATCTCATACCCCATACTTACTACCGTTAGTCTGCACCATATATAGATAAAGAAAACTCCTACGAGGGCAAGGGAGGCTAATATGGCCGAGAACATAAATCTTGTATCCCGCGGATCTCTCCCGGACCTTACCTTCTGTCCCGCCAGGAGATGATTAAGACCCAGTATCCTGCTAAACGCCTGCGACAATGTTTTACCCTCTATCTCTCCGCCCCTAATCTCTACGAGAGGGGATTTGATATCTGCTTAAATCTTCTCAATGGCCCGCAGCTTTGCGCTCCTTGCCCGGGGGTTATTCTCAATCTCCGATGCGGAGGCCGTTACCACCCGCCCTGTAAGCAGCTTTAACCGGGGCTCCTCTCCGCAGAGGCATAGAGGCAGCCCCGCGGGACACCGGCAAGGCGAAGCTTCCTCTTTAAAAAAATTTTTTACTATCCTGTCCTCTAACGAATGATATGAGATAACTACCATGCGCCCGCCGCTCTTTAGAGACCCTATCCCATCGGTAAGCCCCTTCTTAAGGGCGCCAAGCTCATCATTAACGGCTATCCTGAGGGCCTGAAAGGTCCGGGTAGCCGGATGTATCCGCGTGCCGTGAAAGCGGCGCGGTATGGCCTCTGCTATTAACTCCGATAACTCGCCCGTAGTGCTAAGGGGTCTTATCTCCCGCGCCCTAACAATGGCCCGCGCTATCCTCATGGCAAAACGCTCCTCGCCATAATCCCTGATTATGGCCGCAAGCTCTTTTGCGGTAAGTGTATTAAGAAGGTCCTTGGCCGTTACCGCGCCGCGCCTGTCCATGCGCATATCAAGTGGGGCATCAAGTCTGAAGCTGAAACCCCGCTCCGCCTCATCAAGGTGATATGAAGAGACTCCAAGGTCAAGGAGCATACCGTCTATCTCCGAGATGCCGCGCCCCTTTAACTCCTCCCCTACCTCGCTGAAATTAGCCCTTATGAGGATAACCCTGTCTTTATAACCCCGGAGCTCCTCGCCTGCGTGGCAAATGGCCGCCTCATCACGGTCAAGGCCTATTAAGAGCCCGTCTGGTCCAGATGCCTCCAGTATGGCTTGGCCATGACCTCCGCCTCCAAGGGTACCGTCAAGATATATTCCGCCGCCCCGGCAGCAAAGATACTCTATAACCTCGCGGCACATCACCGGCCGGTGCGCGTAACCCATACTTAAAGACCGAGACGCTCAAGGGTATTACCTATATCATCGGCAGAGACGGCGCCTTCGGCCTTATCCCAGACCTCCTTCGCCCATATCTCAATCTGCCTGAAGGCCCCTATAAGCACTACCTCCTTATCAAAACCGGCGTAATCACGAAGGGCCTGAGGTATAAGGATACGCCCAAGCCTGTCTATGGAGCAATCCGTGGCGCTTGAATAAAAAAAGCGGAGAAAGGCCCGCGTATCCTTCTTGAACTCGGGCAACTCCGCAATCCTGGACTCGAGCTTATTCCACTCCAAGAGCGGATAGGCCACAAGACAGCCATCGTATGTAGTCACAACAAGGCGCGAATCATACCTCTCGTTAAGGGTCTCGCGCAGCCTCGAAGGGATGCTCAGCCTGCCCTTAAGATCAATGGTATGCTCAAACCTGCCTCTAAACATCGCCCATACCCCGTGCTCTTATTCAAATACCATACCCTCTATAGGGCCATACCACTAAAGGCGACTCTTATACCACTTTATACCACTTTATACCACTTAGTGTCTCAACTATATTCTTAAGGTCTTTTTTTGTCAAGGGCTTTTTCTCCCATTATGGGGGCTATATGCATATTTAGGGCCCAAGAGCCATTTTTTTTGCGAAATCAGGCAAAATAAGAGGGGACTTCAGGTAAAAAACACTGGATAAAGATGTGGCTGCGCCCTTGGGGGGGTGGAGCGATATGATATATCAGGGGAAATGCGGGAATAGAACTAAGGGATATCTAATTAATGCACTTATTCCTATGAAAAGCAAGGTGCCGTTATTTTCAATAAATGTAGGCCCTTGAAAATATCTGTTGAGATACAGAGATGAAAGCCCCTATTTTTTCTCCGGGTCCCATGGAAAATAAGATGCCCGAGAGATGCTATTGCTCGGCCTCATAAAAAATCATAAAAGAAGCTGTCTCGTGCAAGAGTAGGAGCGGGAAGCTGTCAGCCCCGGGAGGGGGGAGGTATTTAAAGGCCATAGATTAGCAGGAAGTAACTCTGTAAGAGTAGCGGCAGAGAGCTGTCAACCCGTAGGGGGGGGCTCAAAAAAACTATCTGAGAAGCAGTGGCAGAGGGGAATCGAGACCCTTTTTTTCCTGCTTTACAGGGGGCTTCTTCACATCCTGTGTATCCTTAATCTTCTTTACCTTTACCTCAATGGCCTCGGCCCTCTTCTTATACTCGGCGGCCTCTTTATTCCCGGGGTCCATGGCAAGAACGCCATTCCACTCTTTTATCGCAAGCTCAAGCTCCTCTTTCTGAAAAAGGGTTACCCCCTTCTTCATGTGGAAATCAATATAATTCTTACGCTTAAGACGAACCAGGTTAAGAAAAACCTCGGCATCTTTGTAATCAGGTACATCGGCAAGGGCGGCGGAGAAGTGCTTTATGGCCTTATTGTACTTTCCCGATACAAAATAAAGCTTGCCCTTTACGTAATGGCGTGCAGCTTTTTTCTCAGGGCCCTCCTCGCTTTTTTTTGCCTTGCGTATCTTTTTTCTTATCTCCTCAAGGCCCGTAGAGGGCTCGCCGGGATTTTCACCTGTTGAAATTTTACCAAGGAGGAGTAGTTTTTTTCTTGCCCACTTATTTGATGGATTTATACTGAGGGCAAGATTGTACTCTTGGAGTGCCTTTTTCAGAATACCGGCCTTCTCATAGGCCTCGGCCATCTCCATATGCTCTCTTGAGAGTATAAGAGAAAGGGCGTCTATGTCCTTAAGAAGCTTCTGCGCACGGGCATAATCAGGGTCCTCTTTACCAACGTCAGCGGCCTTGTCGCGAGCCTGCGGTATGACGCCGCGCTCGTAGAGAATTTCAGCCTGCCTGTAATCAGTGCCAAGCACATAATCAGGCCCCACACACCCGACAAAGAAGAAGGCAAAGGAAAACACGGCGAAGTTAAGGTAAAAAACCCTCATCCCCCATAGTTTTAATAGTCTTTGCCACAACCTTGTCAACCTCAACCCTCCAGCTTTCTTTAAGCTCAACTATACTATAAAGCCCAACGGGCTTGTCAACACCTTTTATCACAGCAGACTCAACCTTATCACAATGGGCGAACTCCTTTACCTGCGGATAAAGCCCCTCATTTATCAGAATCTCACCTCCCCCGGCGATATCAGAGAGCCGCGAGGCCATGTTCACCGCCTCGCCCACGGCCGTATACTCCATCCTGAGCCTCGAACCCATATTACCTACAATCACCGGGCCCGAATCAAGGCCAAGCCCCATGCGCATAGGGGTCTCGCCGCGCTCCTGCCTGAGGGCGTTTACCTGCCCGAGGACATCACGTATGGCAACGGCGGTCTTTACGGCCTCTTCAAGATGATCGGTCATGGCGATAGGAGAGCCAAAGACACACATGACGGCATCTCCTATGAACTTATCCACGGTGCCGCCAAAGGTAAAGACTACCTCGGTAATAAGGCTGAAGTACCTGTTTAGTATCTCAACTGTCTGCTCAGGACTCATGCTGCGGGCATGACGGGTGAACCCGCGTATATCGGCGAAAAAAACCGTAAGGACCCGACGGTCTCCGCCAAGGTCAAGGGACTCGGGTTCCTTTAATATCTCATCGGCCACATCAGGGCTTACGTAGAGATTAAAGACCCCCTTCATAACCTCTTTTTTCTTCAGCTCCAGGGCCATATGATTAAATGAACGCACAAGCTCGCCTACCTCGTCTCTACGCACCTCGGGTATCTTGTAATCAAAGTTACCCAAAACTATCTCTTTAGTGCCCTTCAGAAGCATGAATATGGGTGCTAAAAACCCCGCGGCAAGGGGTATAGAGAGAAAAGAGACAAAGATTACCGCGAGGATGGTGATTATTACAAGGCTCATTACCACCGCTCTCACCCTCTCGCTGATAAAGGCCTTTGAGAAGGAGAGTACCGTGTACCCCACCTTGGTGTCTTTAAAAAAAACAGGCATGGCATAGGTGATGGAGCCGTCGTCCTCTGCTATAACCCAGGGATAGGGCCCGCGGGCCTCTTCTATACGGCCCGCCAGGATAAACTTCTTGCCTATAGTCTCAATATCCTTGTGTGCCTTTACGGCGAGGCTCTCGTTCAGTATATAGGCCGTGGATATGGAAGGATTTTTAAGAATATTCTCTATGAGCTGACTCATAACGAGGCTGTCGTTCTCAAGGAGGGGGAACTTACTGTTGCGGGAAAAACCGTCCGTAACAGCACCGGCCATGGACCTTATCTGCGACTCCATGGAATGTTTCTGGTTAAGCACCATGAAGAAACCCATAACAGTGGTAATGGTGCAGAAAAGCACGGAGAGGATTATAGCGTATTTTAACTTTATTCCCATTTATTCTCTCTTAAGGCCGTTTTTAGCACTAAAGTCAAAAGACCTCTCTCGCCCGCTTTATGAGAGTGGGATAATACCGGCTGTACCTGCAAAGAAGACAATGGCAGGTAAGCGGCATCTGGCTGCAAGGTAAGTACTGGAGAAACAATAACTTGTCTAAATACCGCCCCCCACGAAAGACGACTTTAGTCCGGGGCGCGGGGTTCGCTGAATGTAGCAAGAAAGACGCCGGAGGGTATCGTGTAAGCCGGATCCTGTAATCCCCCCTGAAGGGGACGGCGGCCATTCATCTGGGATCCGCGTTGCCGCGGACCTCGAGCAACCTACCCGTTCCGCCGGCGCCACAAAGGCGCCAAGGGCGGGCCGCCCTTTAAACGGAACCTATTCGGTCTTGCACCGGGAGGGGGTTGCCAAGCCCTGCCGGTCACCCGGCAGGCTGGTGGGCTCTTACCCCGCCTTTTCACCCTTACCCCTTGTAAAAGGGGCGGTCTATTTTCTGTGGCCCTGTCCCTGGAGTCTCCCCCGGTCGCTGTTAACGACCTCCCTGCCCTGTGGTGTCCGGACTTTCCTCCCCCGACGTTGCCGGGCGCGGCCGCCTGATGCCCTCCGGCGTCTTTCCGGTAAGGAACCGCCTCTTCCATAGAAAAAAAGCAGGCATAGCCCCTTACATCAATGGTTTATAATACGCTGAAATGAGTATAAAAATCAAGTAGAAGAGAGAGAAGATAATATCCGGGGCAGATGAAAGAAAAGAGAGACCGCGCGGGGCCTTATCGCGCCGCATCCATGGCCTCGTTGGCAAGAGAGTCGGCTTCCTTGTTGGAGGCGCGGGGGATATGACTTATCTTCACCGCCGCGAATAAGGATAAGAGGGCCATGACCTCGGTGTAAAGAGGTTTTAAGATGGGACTCTTCACCTTATACCTGCCGCTTACCTGACGCACCATAAGCTCAGAATCGGCGAATATATTTATAAACTCTACGCCAAGGGCCCTGGCGGCCTTAAGGCCCATTATAAGGGCCATGTACTCCGCCCTGTTATTGGTGCCTCTGCCAAGGCGCTTTTTAAGCCTCTTTACAGCTACCCCCGAGGGGTCTATTATAACAGCCCCGGCGCCTGAGGGGCCGGGGTTGCCGCGAGATCCGCCGTCCACATAAAGCTCATAGGACTTGCCCTTTGAGGGCGAGGGGGCTTTTTTCACAAGCGGAGCGCCGGGCATGGGAGCACTTCGGGGGAGTGCCCTCAAGGTTATACATACCCCTTTAAGGATTTTCCCTGCCTCGGCCTTTGAGATATTTAATTCTTTAATGGATTTTTCCAGATCAAGGGTCTTCGCCAGAGAGCTAAGGAGAGACTCTCCAGATGGCAGGGCCCTGCTCTTTTCACTCATGCCGAGGGGGCCTCTGCAGAGGCCGGGAGATCCTCAACGTAAAGTATGCGGTCGCAGTGAGGGCACATTATAATCTCTTCATCGCCGCGCTTGAGCTTTACATAAAGCTGCGTGGGAACATGCATAAAACAGCCCTGACAGGCCTCTTTTCTCAGGGGCACAACGGCTGTGCCGCCCTTGCTTAGCCGTATCCTCTCGTAGATATTATATATACCCTCTGAGAGGTCGGCCCGAAGGGCCGCGCGCTCCGCCTTCTTGCCCTCAAGTTCATCCTGCCATCTCCCGCCCTTCTCGGCAAGTTCAGCACGCAAAGACTCAATCTCGGTCTTTATCCCCTCGGCGGTAAGCTCTCTGGCCTCCTTAAGGAGTCCCTGCTCAACACGGCGCGCCTTCAGCTCGGCGGCGTCTTTCTCGGCCTGACGGATTATCTTACTTGCCGTACTCGTCTCTTTATTAAGGGCCTTAAGTTCCTTATTTCCGCTAACAGAGCGTATCCGCTCCTCGTTTTTTTTAATCCTCTCATTGGACTGGGTGATACGAAGATCTACCTCTCCAAGCACTTCGGCGATATCCGCAAGCTCCTTATCGGTATCGGCGATAAGGCCTTTCACCCCCTCCAACTTGGTGGAAAACTCCGTTATTTTCTTCTCATAAGCCTTTGCCTCATCATCCATAGCCTTAATAACAAGGTCTATCTTCTGCATGCCTGCCAGTATGAGTAGAGGGCTTGACAAAAATTTCTCCAATGAGTAATTGGTGGGCCCACCAGGACTCGAACCTGGGACCGACCGGTTATGAGCCGGTGGCTCTTCCAACTGAGCTATGGGCCCCGCTACAAGGACTGTACAGATAAAGGCCCTTAACGCAAAAGGTTTATAGCCCTTTACGAGATATAACGGCCGAATATAATAGCGTGTTCAATTAAGTTATCATTTTATTCAAATACACTCCTTCTTGTCAAGGTCTTTAAGTACGGCTCCATCATTAAGAGAAGGATTTAGCGCGAAAAGCAAGAAAGGGTAGATTAAGAGAGAATAAGCAGGGTGAGGCACGATAAAAAGAGAGTAAAAAAAAGGGGTGGGCCGGGGTAAGAATAGAGAGATAGCCGGTTTTTGTATAGTAAAGAAAAAACCTACCCTGCAGCCTCTTTTAGAGACTGCTCTACAAAGGCAATCTCCTCATCTTTACCCGATATCTTTCCGTCAAGCTTTAGCAAAAGAATAGAGAGCAGGGTGCGCCCTATCTGCGGGCCCTCCGGGACCCCGAGCGCCATAAGGTCCCTGCCTGTAAGCTCAGTAGTAACCCCCCTTAACCGGGTAATGTAAGTGGAGAGTGCCTTCTTGGTATCCTCTTCTTCTGTCTTTGCCATCATATAAAGGATACCTTCAATAGGCAGCGGGGCAAGCAAGGAGTAGAGCTCACTATTGCTCGGGCGGCAGGGGGAGCCCAGAGACTTCAGGGCCTTCATGTAGAACCTTCTCGCCGGGATTATATCCATTGTTTTCTTATCAACCATAGAGAGCCTTGCCATAATATCCCTTACCTTCTCCTCGCTCAGCTTGTCCGTCAAGGCCAGAAAAAGCACAAGCCAACCCGTGACCTCGACTCCTGTATAGAGGAGCCTGTACCAGCCCAGCACCTCCTTACACCTCTCGAAAAAGGCCTCCCCTTCAGCATCAAAGGTAATCTCCCCCTCTACGAGTGAGAGCAGCCCAAACTCACTTAGGGCCTTTATGGCCGTACAGGCACTCTCCTCTTCAAGGATGCTTCGCAGTTCCTCGAGGATACGCGGCCCCGAGAGGTGCTTAAAGACCTCGAGCCTGACGGCCTTTTTAATAAGGTTTCGAGTATGAGGCTCAATGGTAAAGCCGAACTTCACGGCAAACCTCACCGCCCTGAAGGCGCGCGTGGGATCCTCGATAAAGCTCAGGTTATGAAGGACCCTTATTTTTTTCTCCTTTATATCCCTCTGCCCGCCAAAAAAATCTATAAGACTGCCAAAAGAGGGGGGGTTGAGCTCAACGGCAAGGGTATTGATGATAAAATCCCGCCTGTATATATCAAGCTTAAGGGATGACTGCTCAACCGTTGGCAGAGCCCCGGGGCTCTCATAGTACTCAAGGCGGGCCGTGGCCACGTCTACCTTGAAACCATCGGAAAAGATAAGCACCGCCGTCTTGAACCTCTTATGCGAGCGCACCTTCAGGTTATTCTCCTCCGCGTAGCGGCGGGCGAAGGTTATGGCGTCGCCGTGCTCGATGACTATATCCACGTCAAGGTTATCTCTCTTAAGTATGAGGTCTCTTACAAACCCCCCGACCACATAGGCCCTGCAGTTAAGGGCCTCGGCAACGGCGCCAAGAGAGGCCAGTCTCTCCATAAGCCACGGGGGCAGCCTGTCGCGCATAAGTTTCGAGATAACCTTAACCCTTGGCCCCGTGCCATGCTCCTCTGCAGCGTCCTTTTGCAGCAGCCGCAGGATATCCGTTCTTGTAATAACACCTCTAACCTCATGGCCCTTTACAACAGGTATAAGCCTCTGGCCATGAGAGATAAACATCTCCCTTATCTCATCAACTGAGGTATGAGGCTCTACGCACTTAATATCAATGCTCATAAAGTCACCGATACACTCCTTGCCGAGACCGTGGTACACGGCCTTGCCGATAGTCTGTCTCGTAATCACCCCGCTGAACCCCCCCCCTTCCACTACGGGAACGGCATTGATATTGTATCTTCCAAGTACGGCGGATGCCTGCTGCAGAGTCACATCAGAGCCAAGCGTAATAGGCGGAAAACTCATAATATCCTCTGCCGTCTCAGCAGGAAGAACACCCTTTTTAAGGGCCCCTATCAGGGTCTCTCTGGCCTCTATAAGGGTGCAGCCCTTTAGAGTTGCCGAGGCCGCATGCGCATGGCCTCCGCCGCCGATAGTCTTTAATATCAGGCCTACGTCTACGCCTGTGGCCTTGCTTCTTGCCACCACGTGCACCCTGTCGCCCGAGTCCACGAGCATAAAGAGGGACTCCATGCCCTCTATGTCCCGTATCTTATGGGCCAGCATGGAGATATCACCGCTGTGCTCCGTAAAGGTGCCCTCGGCAATGACTATATCACGGCCACCGAATGTAACGGTGCTCTCGTTCTGCAGGAGTTCGTTAAGAAAGGAGACCTCGCCGGCGGTAAGCTCTCTTAAGAGCATATCCGATACGGCCGAGAGGTCGGCGCCCGATTCAAGGAGAAAGGCCGCGGCTGTAAGGTCATTAACGGTAGTAGAGGGATAGGTAAGCGAGCCCGTGTCCTCGTAGATGCCTGCCATCATTACCGTGGCCTCGGCCGATGAGACGTGGAGCCCACGCTCTCTTAGTAACTCTATAAGCACCGTAGTCGTAGAACCGTAGTCTTTGACCACCTCTACCACTCCCGAGAGATCTCCTTCTCCCGCGCGGTGATGGTCGTAGATATGAATCTCAAGGCCGGCGCGGCGCGTTATGGATGCGAATTTACCTATCCTCGCGGGGTTTCTAACATCAACGAGTATGAGGCGTGTAACAAGGGCGAGATCTATCTCTTTAATCTTATAAAATCGAAGGTTCAGATTAGCGGTGGAGAGGGCCTCCTTAAGTGTCTTCTCAAGGGAGCCCGGAAAGACGAGCCTGGCTTGCGGATATAGCTTCTGGGCGGCTACCATCGAGGCAAGGGTATCAAAGTCCGCGTTCGTATGGGCGGAGATAACTTCCATGACCCTATATTACCATACTTTACCGCCCCGTGACAGAGGGCCCTGCCGGCAGAGCCCCCCCGCTGGATAAATGGGCTATGCGGTAAGGCTAAAAGAGAGTTGTTCTCCTTTTTTTCTTCTTTTTCTTTTTCCTCTTTTCCGCCTCTTCTTTCGCCTTCTTCTTGGCCTTTTCCTTCTCGGCCTTCTCTTTCGCGACGTCCGCGCCGGTAATCCAATCAGGGACAGCGCGCTCTACGGAGTGACAGCGGAAACAATTCTCAAGAGGAAAAGCCACTTTGCCGTGACAGGCACCGCAGTACTCTCCGTTTATAATCTTCATCATATCCATCTCGGGGTTGCCGCCCTTTTTAGGCTTAAAACGAGCCGGGTGGCATGCGGCACAGTCGAGTATCTCGGTATGGGACTTATGCGGGAACATTACATCAGGCGTGGAAGGGGCGTATCTCGCACGGCTGTATGCCGGAAGAAGTACGTCTTTATCGAGGGAAGTGAGCTTGCCCTTACCGCCAAGAGAAACCTGCGGAGTTATCTTATCCTCATGAAGGGCCTTAACCCAATCAATCTTATTCCCGAAATCATCGGCGGGAAAATCCTTGAGTGCGTACTTAAGACGGGAGTTTTCCGCAACCCTGCGCCCGTAGGAATGACAGCGGTTACACTTCTCCCGACCAAAGGCGAGATCGCCGTTATGACAGGCTCCGCATTTTTTTCCAGCGTCAATATCACTATGCCTTATATCCGTACCGCCGGCTTTCCATGCAAACCCCAGATCCGCGTGACAGACATTACAGGTATAAAATCTTCTGTGCACCCAGTGTTTAAAGACAACAGGGGCCACCTCGGCGCCTCTGTTAATATTTTTCTTCATCACAACAGAGCCGTACCAGGAAGGAGGCGCCGTCTTATAATACCCCTTGCCGGGAGAGTTCTCTGACCCTGCCGCAGCCGCGGTAAGAGTATCGGTTAAAAGAACCGCGGCCATAAGAACAAGGACCGCCGCCAAGATATTGACATGAGAGCGCTTCAATATAAAAAGACCTCCATAAAAGAATTTCATCAATAACCTCTGTGACAGGCCGAGCATAGCCGCAGATAGTCTATCCTCAGCATATTAGGGTAATCAGACCTGTTGTGCATATCGTGACAGGTGTAGCAGACAAGTTTTCCGCCCGAGTCAAGGGGCATACGCCTGCTTATGTTTATCCCCGGCCTCTTGCCTATGGGGTGTTTTGTCACGGGATGATTTTCAATATAACCGTCATGGCAGTGCGTGCATACCGTTACGCTATCAAATTTCAGCGCGGGCATGGCGCTTTCGTGGCAAGTCGCGCACTGTCCTTTATCATGCCAATCATGGGGATTAGCGGCCCGTACCTCACCCGGAGCGGCCGGCCCGGAAACAAACAAAAAGACAAGAGCGAATACAGCCGCAAGAAACCCCGCCCTTAGAGACCTGCCCGTACTTAGGACCATAACTTCACACCCTCCCGAAGACTGCCTGCCCGTAATCTTGTCTTGCTCCGCGTGCCCGCCGGTAATCCCGCGTCCATCCGTAATCTCTCGCTCGACATTCTCCTCACGCCCATCAATATAATGAAGGCCGCCCACAGGGCGGCCCCCTCTCTAATTGGAACAGTCAGCAACGGTATTACAGCTGTAAGTAGCCGTAACTCCAGTGAGAATATCAGCAAAATTATGTTTGCAGACCTTGTCCAGCGCCGTGTCAACTGTCCTGAAGTAAAGCTGGGCGCCGGCAAATGGCGTAGCCGGCACATAAGACTCCATGCAGGCCCCGTTCATAAGCCTGTAGCCAAGAGGACTTGAGCCCGCCACGACACCGGCCGGAGCGTTGCTTCCGTGAATGCCCTTCATCATAGTATTGAGGGTATCAAAACCGCCGCCGTGACATGTGAGGCAGAGGTTTCCAAAGTAATTGCTGTCATTACCCGTACCAGCACCCAGAGTATAAAAGGGAGAGGCCGTGCCCAGGCCGTCCACCGGATGTGGAACCCTTGAAAAATTAGCCTGCGGCCCCACAAAACCTTCATCTCCGTATACATCGCGCCTGTGACAATTGTAACAGAAGTTCCCAAGAGTACCTACGCCCGTCTCATTGCTTCTGAGGATCCACTTGTTATTCGATCCATGAGGCCCCTGAGGATCTAATGGGCCCAACAGAGAAGTGCGGTCAGGGCCATGGCAATCCGTACAGGTCATAGTGGAGTCATGCTTAAAATTATAAAAACCGGTCCTCGGCAATGAAGTAGGCTCCACATAACTGAAGGTATTGGTAAGGCCAAGTCCGTTAGGTGATCCGTCGAGGTTCTTGGGCCAGTTGGGGTTGGCCCCGATGGGCGGCCGGTTTTTCCCCTGGCCGAAAACGGGATGAAAACCCTTGTTATTTATATTAAAGTCATCCGTGGGATCCGATTGCCTCACTATACCGCCGCTGTTGGGGTCACCCGATGGCACGTTGGGGGGAATCGTCGAGTATGCGTAATAAGAATGGCACTTAATGCAGAGGTAGCCCTCGAGGTTATCCCCGCCGGGAAGGGTTGAGGTAAAGTCAACAACCTGATAGGAAAAAGCAGGGCCCGAAAGAGGCCAGATAGTGGGCATAACGCCCCATGACCCCAGAAGGTTGGGGCCGATAACATTGCCGTTGATACCGCCTACGGCGTGGTTGCCTGCCTGGACTCCGTGGGGGTTGTGACAATCCGAGCACTCAGCGTGGCGGGTAAAATTAATATTAGCCGCCGTTTCCCGCGCCGGGTCGCCGGGAGCCACAGGGTCCCTTGAAGGTATATGAGCTCCGCTTACGCCCTTTACATCGTGTTTTGAGATCTTTGCGAAAAGAGCATTTATATCCTTGCCCGCCACATTGCCGTTATGGCAGTTTAGGCATGTCCACTCCTCAGCCACCATGGTTGAGCTCACAGGGTCCGTACCCTTCAGAAGGCTTTTGGCCGCCACGCCGCCATGGGAGCGATGGCAGGCAAGACAGCTCTGCATCTGCGGTGTATCATCGGCAAAACCCGCCGCTCCCATATCCAGATGGTAGGGATTCTCACCCGTCTGGTTCCATACCGCCAGCGAGTCCCTGTGTGCCGAACCCGCCCCCCAGTATCTCTTCGTATGACAGGCTTCACAGAGTACGCCGTTCTCAAGGCTCGTTACCATAAAGGCCGGATATATGGTGCCGTGGGGATCATGGCAGCTTGTGCACTGCACCATGTTGTTCTTATCCAGCTTTACCGCCGCCGGTAGGGCCGTATCGGCCTTAATCTCCAGGTTGGCAGGATAGGAGAGTGCATAATCAAAAGAGAGCGGGTGGTCGTCTCGAAGGTCTGTGCCTATAAAAGCCGTAGAGACAGATGTAAGTTTACCGGCATCGGGGCCTGCGCCCGCTACCCCCGGGCCTGTAACAGGCAGGGTATAAGGGCCTACAACACCGGTAACGTTCTTAAGTGAGCCAATGGCTATAGTGCCGTCGTGACAGGAGAGGCAGAGCTTTGATGAACCCGTAGGCTGGCCCATGGTAGCCACTATGGTCTCGCTCTGATAGATATTATAAGTAGCGCCTGAGTCCTCTCTGTTCCACATGGGCCCCGAGGGGCTGGTATTATGAGGGGCATGGCAGAAGACGCATACCCTTGTAGTAGAGCCCGTTTTTATCGCGGCTCCCGAAAAGATGCCGAAGTTGTGTTTTGTGGCGGCTACTGTGGCAAAAGCGGGTTTAAGGGTAAGAGAGAGTCCCGCGAATATCACGATACCCAGAGCATAGACCAGAACGCGCGCCGCTATATGTCCTTTGACGGAGCAATCATTACTGTTTTTCTTGTTGTACTCTGCGTTTCTCAAAAAAACCTCCAGACAAATTACAAACCGCCCGCACTTTATAATCACAGCAGAGCAGACCCTCTGCCACGCGATACCTCTGTGTTCTTAGCAAAGCCCCGCTTAACTCCTTAACTCCCCGGCCCCTGAAGGCCTCTCCATACTACCCCTCTATCCCTGCCCGTAAAACCTTGCGGTCCTGTTACAACGCCCCGAGAAACCGCTATACATATATGCCTCAAAACTACCGCCCGAACTCATCCGCCGCGCGCAGAAGAGGTACCGCTTCCGCCGCCAAGATACTCGAAGACCTCAACTCTTCTGTTGTACGGGTCTGCCACGAAGATATTATCAGAGCCGTCTATGAAGACCCCTCCGGGCATCCAGAACATCCCGGGGCCGGCACCGAGTTTTCCGAAGTTAAGTAGAAAGGCCCCTTTTCTGGAAAATATCTGCACTGTATCGAATATAGCGTCAGCAACGTATATATTGCCCTCTGAGTCAACGGCTATACCCTTGGGCCTGCCAAAATCTCCGGTGCCGTCGCCGTGCTCTCCAAAACCCGTGAGATATCGGCCGTTCATATCGAATATCTGCACCCTGTAATTCATCGAGTCTGTTATATAAAGGTCACCCCTGCCGTCAACAAAGATATCCATGGGATAATTAAATTTACCGTTTTTATTGCCGAGGCCGCCGAAGGCCGTAATGAGTTTACCCTGAAGGGATAATACCCGCACCTTATGCTCGCCCGTATCGACTACATAAAGACGCTTTCTCGCTGCGTCTACGGCTATACCCGTAGGACGGGTTCCGCCGTCTATACTGCGTAGGAGAGAGCCTTTGCGGTTAAAGACATAGACCTTTCGCGCAATAGAATCGCTTACATATATATTATCCTCGCTGTCTGTTGCCACACCTATGGGCGAGACCAGCGGCGTCTTCCTGGCTCTATCTATATAAAGATACTTTTTTTTCTTTTTGTCATATATATGAACTCTCTTAAAGGCGGTATCTGCGACGATGACCCTTCCCTCCGTATCTACGGCAATACCATAGGGCTTCACCATAGTCCTCTGGTTGGCCCCTATCAGGACATCTACAACTTTTGCAAAAAGGCCTTTCTTAATCCCTACGTCCTCGGGCTTTGCCAGTGAAATATCAAAGGCTATGCGGGCCGGGGCCGGAGGCGCGGGCCAGATAAGGGGTTTATGCTTAAAGTCTTTTGACTGCTGTGAGGAAATATCAGGGCTGCCGCAGCCAGAGGCGGCAACAAAGAGTATGAGGAGCAGGAGAGTGAGGCGTGAGAGAACCGCTGCAGAGCGAAGCGGCCGAAAGCGAAGGCCCGGCCCTTTACCAGAAACATTGTAAAAAAAGGAATATCTTCTCATAATATCACCAGATGCCCGCGTCTATTTTCTGTGACAATACTGACAGATGTCCCCCCCCTCGCTTCTGAGGCGGGCCCCCTGATCAGCGCCCCAGTCAGGCCTGCCGTAAAGCAGCCCCCTCTCATGGGGATTGTGGCATGTTCCGCAGAATATCTTTCCCGTTGCGGGGTCCAGAGGCAGCAGTACCGGTAGGTCCTTCTTCATAAGCCTCATATTCAGGTATACTGTCCTTGAAGGCTCCGCCAGGTGGCTTGGGGCGATAAAACCGCTCATCTGCGGGCCGATACCCTCCGAGGCGGGGTGTTTTCTTACGATATGACAGACATAACAATTCTTATTAATATCATCGGCGAATCTAAACTTCATGTTCTCAGGTGATTTCAGGTTAACGGTATCAGGCATAACCTTGTGGCATACAAGACACCTTGACCAGAGAATCTCACCCTCATCATTTATCTGTTCATGGGGGTTAAGAATCGTGCTCCTGGCCTCCTTCAGGCTGTAAGAGAGCGGCGGAGCCTCGGCGACTTTGTTATCCTTTTTCTCCTTCGCCAGAAGAGTGCCGGAACCGGCCAAGACAAAAAGACCAAGCAGAATAAGTGTTCTAAGAATTCGTAAGTGTAATACGTCTCGCATGAGGCACCCTGACCTTTTATAGCGGCCCGTAAATAGAGAGCCGCCTGCAGTATATTTTTTCACATAATAAAGATTAAATAACCATTAGAAGCTACCGCCCGAAGGCATATACAGAACCGTCTTTAGAGGCGATAAAGAGCTTCTTGCCTGATATAGCCGGCGAGCTGTGTATGCCGCCGCCCGTCAAATAACTCCAGCTTACCTCGCCAAGTATAATGTCAATGGCGTAAATCCGGCCGTCCTCGCTGCCGACGTATATAAAACCATTGGAGGTAACAACAGGCGTGGAGTTAAGAGGGGCCGGGAGCTTATAATCGGCAAGCTCACGGCCTCGCCGTAGGCCGTAGGCCCTTATATGTCCGTCTTTATAGGCCAGATATATCTTACCGCCCGCCACTACGGGAGAGGCGTATGCAAGGGCGCTGCCGATAGATTTTCTGAAGAAGATCTTGCCGTCCTTGGCGTTAATGCCTAATAACTTACGCTCACCGGTGGCGAGATAAATCTTGCCGTTCTTTATAACGGGGCTTGAGTATATGGCCGAATGACTTGCCAACCCCCAGTTTCTGCCTCCGCTCTTGCCGTCCTGCGAGTAGAGGGCACCGTTTTTACCGGCGAAGATAACCGCGCCATCGTAGTAAACAGGAGATGCGTAGATACCGCTGTATTTCTGGTAATCCAGGAGCCTCATCCGCCAGAGACGCTTTCCCGTGGCAGCGTCAAGGGCGTAAAAACGCAGATCCGATGAGCCGAAAAAGACCTTGCCGTCCTCTACAACGGGAGATGTAAGCACAGGGCCCTCTGTGGTGAAGCTCCAGATAAGCTTTCCTGAAGAGGCATCAAGACAATAGAACTTACCGTCCTTTGAGCCAAAATACACACGGCCTTCCTTAACGGCCGGTGTTGAGAGTATAGCTCCGCCCGTAGCAAAACTCCAGAGCCTTGCTCCCGTGGCTGCTTTAAGTGCGTAGAGCTTCTTATCATAAGACCCCACAAAGACCTTGCCGCCCGAGACAACAGGCGATGAATATACGGGCCCGCCCGTGGCAAACTTCCAGAGCACCTTCATAGGAGGCCTTGGAGCCATGGAGGCAAAGGAGGAGTGATTCTTGTCCTTCATAAACATGGGCCAATCTGCATGAGCATGGCCCGGAATCAGAAACAAAGAACTTGAGAATAGGATTAGGGCAGTAAAGAGCTTAAGAAAGATAGAGACGTTTTTTCTATGATGATGTTGTTTCATATAGTATCAAACCTTGAATATTGAGAGCTTGTTTAGGGCAAACTCGGTTTTAGTACTCATATGATCCAGTTTTTTGATAACTTCCGCTCTGCTTAACTCGCTTGCGCGGATATCTTCAGCGGGGCCCAGCTCTTTCATGGCGGCCTCTATCTCAGCGGCCGAGACCTGTACCGCGGCGCACCTCTCGTCAAGGAGCTCCATGGCGTCATTAAAGGCCCCCCGCGCTGTCTCCAGGTTATTACTCGAGGCAGCGGCAAGCCTCACCGTAAGGTCCCCGTCCTGCCCGGCCATCTTCATGGCCTCTATCTGGCGCGTCAGCCCTGCCTCAAGAGATCTGGTCAGCATATACCCGAGGGCAACACCTGCGAGGACTATGAATGGAACGCTCACTGTAGCGAGCTTCCATATTACAGGCCCGATTATATCCGAGGTGGAGCTGACCTGCAAGTGAATTTTATAAAGCCGCTCTGTAAGCCTGCCCTCAATGAGAAAATACGCGGCAACAAGATCGATAAAGAGACCGCAGGTGACAAGTATAACGAGCCCCGCCACAAAGCGGCCCTGCAGGGATCTCTTGATAAAAAACTTCCTTCTCCGGAGCCACGGGTATTTACCCATCTCGCACCTCAATATACTAACATGAAATTACCTGATATTCAACTACAGAGCCGCCTACTTCACATGACAGGCAAGGCAGAGGTTACTCCCGTAATTATCCATTACCAGCTGCGCGTGTGTGCCGGCATAAGGGCTGTGACAGGTCCCGCAGCCCACCATGCCGCCATAGAACTTTATCTGCGGAGGCAGCTCGGAAATATCCCTGTAAGCGCCCCTGTATTTTCGCTTGGCCTCGGCGTAAGAGACCCCCACGGGATGAGTAAGACCCGTTATGTTACTGTGACGGCTCCTTAAAATATCAAGGTTTTCCGAGGTAGCCGAGGCTCCAACGATGGCGTCATGACAGCTCATGCACTTTATGCTCATCTCATCAAGATGGACCATTCCCTCACCAAAAAGAGTATAGGAGGAGGCATTGACAAGCCTGCCCTTGCCCTTCATATGGGCGCTCACTCCGGAGAGACCATGCATCTTCTTGCTCCCAAGGCCGTCGTGGCATAACATGCAGAATATCTGTCCTCCGGCGTTTGTCCTCAGATGATTCGGGCCAAAACCACTATCATGCACCTCATGGCAGGTAACACAGGTAACCATGCCTCTCCAGTCAAGGGGGAGATAAGCGGGAACATCCATAGTAGGTTTTATGTCAACAGGGTGAGTAAGGCCGTCATCCTGCTTATGGCATTCATTGCAGAGTTGGGTTATGTCTTTACGCAGCGTCAGCCTCCGGTCTCCGGCAAGAGGCCTTGTAATATGACAATCAAGGCAGCTGCCTGTAAAATCATGATATGCGCCCATCCAGGAAGGCAGACCGCCTGAAAAAACAGTGGCCGCCGTCATTATAAAGAGAACAAAGAGTAACTTTTTCACCACTACCCCGGTCTTAGCAGACTACGTTATTTATATAACCGTCTTCATCCTTGAGGCCTTTGCATGCATCTGCTCTACAAGGAGGGCCAGCTCCTGCAGGCCCCCGGCAATCTCCCCATCCACACCGGCCCCGCCGCCACCCTTCTGCTCTGCCTCTAATATAAGACCGCGGATATCTTCACACCTTGCCTGCACCGCCGTTAAAACCTCCCTTGAGTCCGTAACAAACACCTTCAGCCTCTCTGTCATCAAGTTCTTTTCCGTAGCCATAATAGAAAACTGGTCACTTTTCCTGAAAGAGGTCTCTACCGTAAGGTCCCCTGAGGCGAGAAGCTCAAGGTCACGGGTAAGCCTGAAAATAGGCCCGGCCATCTTGTGAGAGAAAAATATGGATGCAAGGGCGATAAAGACCACTGTAAGAACCATGATGGCTATGGAATATACAGAGGCCGCTATGATAGAGAAGATATTTATCCTCAGGGCCTCGATGGCGTAAATGGCCTCACCGTAGGAGCGCCCCAGATCGCGGCCCGTGACAAGATAAAGACATAATGCAAGGGCCGTAAACCCCGCTGCCGTAAGCACGCAGTACTTCAACCAGAATTTAAGCTGAAAACCGCCCCCCAGTAATCTTGCGCTCTTCATTATAGAGCCCCCTTAATTATGACTATCCCTTAAAAAACTCTTTTGCTCACCCGCTTAATAAAAAACAGCTTAAAAACAACGTAATCCCTGCTATCCATCAGGCCCGCGCCCTTGATTTACCTTGACACCACACCGCGCGATTACTATAGTGTCTATGTTATCTTCATCGGCGGCAGTGGCTGAAAGTTTAGGAGAAAGACCTCTTCTGCCTCTGTATACAAGAGGCCGGGAGGCGGCTAAAGACACAGAGCCTCGCCCGGTTAAAGAAGACCGCCTTTAAGGGCGGCCGGATTACACAAAAAAAAGACCTGTAAAAACAGGTCCCTCAGTTTCCTCATGGAGTCATAGCGCAGAACACCTTCATGAGTTTTTTCATTACAAATCTTTCGGCGGCGTACCCAAGTGGCTAAGGGAGCAGTCTGCAACACTGCCATCCAGCGGTTCGAATCCGCTCGCCGCCTCCACTACCTCCACTTTCTTTTGGAAAAAAGAAAGTTCGCAAAGAAAACCAGGGGGGCAAGTATAAGTTCATTGCACATAAATATTACCTCCCTCGAAATTAAGCATAAAAAAAGGCCCTCTGAAAAAGAGGGTCCTTTTTTTTATTTCCAATTAATTCCACTTACAGATACTGTGGGGTCAGGGGCATGGTATTACAGTGGGAAGACCGCGGATGAGATAACATACGGATAACCACGAGAGTGTCTTTACGCCTACCAGAAGGGCCTTCTCATCAATGTCAAAGTCCGGGCTGTGGAGCTTTGCCGTAAGCCCCTTTGTCTTATTGGATGTGCCAAGCCTGAAAAGCGCCCCGGGAATCTCCTCTGTGAAATAGGCAAAATCCTCGGCCCCCATCTTGGGGTCAGGCATGGTTACAACGTTGTCCTCGCCTATGACATGGGTGGCGCACCTGCTTATAAGCCAGTCCACGGCCGTGTCATTTACCACCGCAGGGGTGCCGAACTGGTAATCAAGCTCATAACCGCCGCCCATGCCCTCGGTAACACCGCGTATCGTATCCTCCACAAGGGCCCTTATCTTCATCCTCGCGTCTTTGCTGAGGGTGCGCACCGTACCCTCCATCTCCACACGGTCGGCTATTACATTAAGGGCCGTGCCGCCCTCTATGGTCCCGATGGAGATAACGGCATGATGAAGGGGGTCGGTGCGGCGGCTTACGATATGCTGTATTGCGTTTACCACAAGAGAGGCCAGGAGTATGGCGTCAACGCACTGATGGGGCCGTGAGGCGTGACCGCTCTTTCCAAAGACCACCACCTTGAACTTATCGGCCGAGGCCGTCATAATGCCCGCCTTATGGGCTATGGTCCCTGCCTCCATCTCGGGAAAGCAGTGCAGCGCCACTATCGCCCCGGGCTCGGGGTCCTTTAAAGCACCGTCCTCTATCATCATGGAGGCCCCTGTAATGCTTCTTTCCTCAGAGGGCTGAAAAACAAGTTTTACATTTCCTCTCAGCCTGTCCTTTATAGAGGCAAGTACCATGGCCGTTCCGAGGAGCACGGAAGTATGCACATCGTGGCCGCAGGCATGCATGACGCCCGGCACGTCAGATGCGTAATCCACCTCCTTTGAGTCCTGAATGGGCAGGGCGTCCATATCCGCCCGAAGCGCGATGGTGCGCCCCTCTCCGGCTCCGCCTCTTACGACGGCTACTATGCCGTGGCCGCCCACGTTCCTTCTCATCTCTATACCCAGCTCCCCAAGTACGCCTGCTACAAGGGCAGAGGTCTTTTCTTCCTCTCCTGAGAGCTCGGGGCAGCTGTGCAGTTCTCTGCGCAGCCCCTGCACCTTTTCCCTTACCTCATCGGCCCCCTTCATTACGGCCGAGAATACCTCTTCCTCCTGCTCGTTCTTCTCCATACCGGCAAAACTCCTCTACAAGGTATAAACATAAGGCCACGGCTCACTGCCGTGGGTTTACTTAATCTTTTATATTTCTTCTATATATCTTCCCCTGAATCAAGGAAACTCCTTAACAGCCCCGCCGCGCCTGCGGTCTCCCGAGCCCGTAAAGACCCCCTCTTCAGATATAATGGTGTGGACCCCGCCGAAGTACATGTCTTTCTTGCTCCATCTCTTAACCCCGGCGCCCATGGCAATAAGCTTCTCTATCTCAGGACCTGCCACGCCATCCTCAATATCAATAAGGCCGTCCTCAAAATGAATACGCGCCTCGTTCACGGCCTTGCCCACGGGCAGGCCGAAGTCTATGACATTAAGCATGGTCTGCAGTACGGCGCTCCTTATACGCTTGGAGCCTCCGCTGCCAAGGACCATCTCGCCGGCTCCGTCACGCATAACAATAGTGGGGGCCATCATGGAACTGAGGCGGAGCCCCGCGGGAATCGCGTGAAAGCCCTGAGGGTTAAGGTCGTGCTCGCCGAGCATATTGTTCATCATTACGCCGGTACCGGGTATCATGAACCCGCAGCCCATGCCCACCGAGGTTGTCATGGATACAAGGTTACCTGCCTCATCGGCAACGCTTATATGAGTGGTATCGCCAAGGGGGCGGGCCCCATGAAGGCCGCTGCCGCCCACCTCTTCAGCGAGCCTGCTCTTGAACTCCTTCATATGCTCATCTGATAAAAAACGCTCCAGAAGTCCGTCCTCAAAGAGACTGTGGTCAAAAGAAGCGCGGCGGGCCTCATCGGTAATCCTCATGACATGAGCGAGGCCTCGCATATAGTAGGCACTGTTATGTCCCATGGCCCCTATGTCCATATCCTCAAGAAGCCTTAAGGCAAAGGCGATAAGGGGTCCGCCTGAAGATGGTGGCGGGTTTGTGTATATGGTCCTGCCCCGATAACCGAGCTCAATGGGTTTTCGTATTACGGGGCGGTATGTTGCCAGGTCCTCTTCTGTAATAAGCCCCCCAATTTGTACTCCAAAACCCTTCAGGATACCCTCTGCCACCTCACCGGTGTAAAAGCTCCCGAGGCCCTCTTTAACAAGGGACTCAAAGGTGCGGGCCATGGACTCGTGCTTAATAACCTCGCCCTCCATAAGGGCGCGCCCCTCGGGCATGTATATACCCGTAGGCTCAGGGGATGAGCGAAGCATTGGCTCAAGAAGGGTATTAAAGTAAGACTGCGCCGCGTTTACGGGCACCCCGCTGCGGGCCATCTTTATGGCGGGCTGAAGAAGTACCTCTACTGGCAGAGTACAGTGGTCTTTTTGCACCTCGGCAAGACCGGCGACAACCCCTGGCACGGCGGCGGCGGCGCGGCCTATGTATACTGTCTGCAGCGCGTCGGCAAAGTCTATATGAAGGGGGAAAAAATCAAGCTCGCCCCTCTCTCCGGCCCCGAGTCCGGGCATGGTGGTAAAAAAATCATAGGTCATATTTTCGCCGCAGGAGCTATGGAGCGTCATAAAACCGCCGCCTCCGGCGCTTGTCAGGGCGCTCTCTGCCACAAAAGAGGCAAAGGCCGCGGCCACGGCCGCGTCAAAGGCATTACCGCCCTCAGCAAACATGGCCGCCCCGGCGCTTACCGTCAGCTCGTGCCCCCCTGCTATTATGCCCTTCAACTCTCCCCGCCCCCCGGCCCCCGGGCCTTGAGGACCCCGGCCTCGAAAATACGGGCAAGCTCGCGGCAGAGCCCCTTAAAACCGCCCTTATCTTCACATACCTCAAGCTGCCTCGTAGCGCCGGAGTCGCCGCGTGTAAGCATATCTTCAAGGTCTGCCAGATAAGACTCCGTGCCAAGCGAAGAGGCCCCCTCGGCGCACCACCGAAGGAGCTCCACTATGGCCTTTCTCGCCCCTATCGTAGCCGTGCCGTCCTCGGTAATGAACTCGCCGCCGAGGCCGTACCTGCAGGCGCGCCATTTATTCTCCCTGATAATCGCAGAATGGGGCCTCTTAAAGCAGACGCTGCGGTCAAAGTCCTCGCCGAATTTTTTAACGAGGGCCTGAATAAAGGAGGCTACAGCCATGACCTCTCCGAGGGTAGAGGGTATATCGCATATCCGCACCTCAATAGTGCCGAAGTTGGGGTGAGGCCGCACGTCCCACCAGAGCTCGCGTATGGTCTTAATGGTGCCTGTTGCTATATAGGTATTTACCAGCTTTGAGTAATCGGCAAAATTATGAAAATAAAAGGGCAGACCTCCTATGGGGAGGTTCTCAAAGACCTTTATCCTGTAGGATTTCAGCCCTGTGTCCTCACCCTCCCAGTAAGGGGAGTTGGAAGAAAGCGCAAGAAGATGAGGCAGGTAATAGAGCAGCCTGTTCATTACATATATACACTTCTCGGCGCTGCGGATACCCACATGCACGTGAAGCCCGAAGATATTAAACCTTCTGGCCACCATCTGCAGGTTATCAAGAAGCTCGCCGTACCGTTTATCAAGAGTAACGCTCTGCGCCTTCCAGCGCGAAAAGGGGTGCGTGCTTGCCGCCGCGATAAGCACGCCCTGCTTTTTTGCCTCCCTTATAACAGGGACCAGGGTTGCGGAGAGGTCATCTTCGGCCTCGGCCACGCTATAGCACTTTTTTGAAATCACCTCAAGGTTGCTTCTCATGAGCTCGTGTTTTACAGAGCCCCCAAAGCCGTCAAGGGCCTCGATAATATGAGAGGAGCGCGAGGCAAGCTCAAGGCTCTCAGAGTCGAGAAGCTGCAGCTCAAGCTCCACACCAAGCGTAAGGTCTTCTGTGCCGTTATAATCTATTTTCATGCCTAATCAGGTCTCCTTAAGAGAATTGTATAATAAGGCCCGCCGCCCCTCTCGTCCCAGCCGGAGATTAAGGGATACAAAATTAAAGATCGACCTTTATACTCTCACCTTCGAGCATTACCTTGAATGTCTTTAGATCACTCGTTCTTATATGCCCAATAAACCTCTGCCCCATACGCCGGAAAAAGTCCGAGGGGCAGGAGGCGCTATTTGCTCCTACCCCGGGACCACAGGGCACGGGACCGCTAAGGGCCCTTCCATCGTGAATATCAAACTGGGAGTAATGCCAGGGGCAGGTGAGTATATACCCGACAAGGGTGCCTTTTTCAAGGCGGGCCCTCATGTGCCCGCATCTTCCTGAGACAGCATAAAACTTCCCGCCCTCATTACAGAGTACTATGGAGCTGCCCTTAACAGTATATCCCTTCATCCCGCCGGGGGCTATATCGCCTTTTTTCGCCACCTCTACAAACATGCCATAGGTCCTCAGGCCTCATCAGGGGGGATAATCTCCAGTCTCCCGGGCTCGGTAACGTCCTTATGGACAAAGAGCCCGCACCAGCACCGTCTCATACGGTCAAAATGAGCCCTGTGAAAGGGTATGCAGGGGCAGACTATCTTCATATCCAACTCACGCACCCCTGTAAGCCCCTGACAGGGACAATAAGGCGCGCCTTTAGCGGCCTCTATAAGGACCTCCTGCTCAAGTAGAAAATCCACATCCTCCTCATCGGGGCTGAACTTATACCCCAGCAGGTCCACTACATACTCGAAGAGAAATTTTAAGGCCTTCTTCCTCGCCTCCACGATACTCTTCGAGGGGGCCTTTATCTCTCCCATGGTTTCTTTTCCAGCTTTAACCCGAGGAGCTCGGCGTACAGCACGGGGTTATAACCCACCACCACGGTCTCGCCTATGCGCACCCAGGGAAAGGACGGTGTTCCCGAGGCATCCATGTTTTTTCGAATCTCGGCCTGCTCCTCGGGGCCGGCGGAATCGTACTCCAGATACTCGAACTCAACGTTGTTATCAAGAAAGAATTTTCTGGTCTTACGACACCCCGGGCAGGTGGTAAGAGCGTAAAAGAGAACCTTTTCCATACCTCACACCTCTATATTGATAAATACCCTGCCATCGTCAAGAGACCACTCGTACATTTTCAGGGATATCTCGGGCGCCCCAAGAAAACGGCCCGTCCTTATATCGTATCTCCAGTCATGACAGGGGCACTCTATGATGTAATCTGAAAGAGAACCGCCGTCAAGAGGGCAGCCCATATGGGAGCACTTATTTGTAAGGGCGTAGATCTGCCCCTCTTTTTTTATAAGTAATACCGGTACGCCCCTCGGCCTCACCACAAGAGGGATTGAGTCGGAGAGATCTGACTCATCAACGACATAAACCCATGGATCTGAAGGCATATCACCTCGCTCCTCAAGGCCCTGTTATATGAAATCTGACTTTGATTTTATATTATACACCAGAAGCGGGATTTTGCAAGAAAGGGCGGCAGGGGCATGGATACTCAAACACGGCACGGCAAGAGACAATGAGGCAGGACAGGGCTCAAAGACAGCTGCTCGGATTGAGGCCGGGATAAAGACCGGCCTCAATCCCCTTTCTTACTTACATCACCGGAGACAGGCTCAGGGTACCGGATCCTGCCGAGAAACCTATCGGATACACCCGCCACAAGCCCGAACTCCACCGTGTGAGAGCCCTCGGGCACATCTACATCGACCCTGTCGCGGTCTCCTACTACAGCGCCCTCAAAAGAGACACTCTTATCAGGGGTGGCCTTAAATACGCTCCAGGCATAGGGTTTACCGTCAAGGGATATCTGAACAACGTACTTTCCGGGCTCAACCCTATCGGGGGGCATAAGCAGGCGCGCATAGGCCCTTATACGAAGAGGCCCCTCGAACTTCACCTTAAGAGGACTGCCCGTAGTGGAGGCCCACCACTTCTGATAGCCTTTTGGAACCTTCAATAAGACCTTTTTCCCGTTTATGGGGGCCTCGGAGGTCCAGTTCACCTTTTCTGCGCCGGAATAATTACCAACCTTGATACCTATCATTAAAAGTACTACGGATATAAAGGCCATGACAAAATACTTGGTGGTCTTCCAGTGTATGGTCCTCTTCCACCTGCTCTTCATGATAGCGGGCCAGACCTCTTTTTCGGCGCGTACAAGGTCATTTGGAAAGTCAACCTCTACCCAGGGCATGCCAGCGACATTATATGCCTTCATATCAACCGTTGAGCTGATAGCCCGTATGGCCTCTATGCTCCAGCAGTTCTCGGCGCCGTTATCAATAAGGGCGTCGGCCCTTGCCATGAGGTTATGGGACCCTCTCTCGTCGTAACAGGTAAGCCCGATACTCTCGCCGCGCGATGCCTCGGGAGGCAGATCTTTTCCAAGGTCCACTACCCTGCCTTCCTGCACAGCCACCTTGGTCTGCTCACGCCCTCCCGTGCTTGATGAATCAAAGGCAAGGCCGTTACCGCCCTGTGCAAGTAGACGGTCCAGTATCTGCGGATGAAAGAGCAGGTCGCAGTTCATAAGGACAAAGGGGCCCTCTATCCAGTCACGGGCGAGCCACAGGGAGTAGAGGCTGTTAGTCTCGTCATAACGGGTGTTCTCAATATACTCAACGCGCTCTCCAATGGCGGCGCGCACCTCATCGGCCTTGTACCCTACGATAACAAGGACCTTGCCGATACCCGCGTCGTTCAGGGCCTCAAGCTGGTGCTCCAGAAGCGTGGTTCCGCCGACATTTAAAAGGCACTTTGGCTTACCATTTGAGACCCGCTCAAGACGGCTACCGTATCCTGCCGCTAAGATTACTGCCTGCATATATATTCCTTCCTCTTAAAGATGAAACAAAGGTCAGTCCTTTTTATCCACTTCGGCTTCGGAAAGCTTCCACTGCTCAAACTCCGCAGGCGTGCCGTCAAAGTGAACTCTGCCCTTACGCATGGAAATAACCCTGTCAAAATACTTAACATGGCGCGAGCCCGGCAGCGCTATGACAAGAAGACGCTCGCCTGAACGGGCAAGAATCTCATCAATACATAAACGGGCCTTCTTGCCGCCAAGGTCGGCAAGAGGATTATCGAGAAGCCAGACCGAGGATGTATCACGAAGCAGTATGCCGGCAAGGCGCAAGAGGCGCGCCTCATTTCTCGTCATTGCGTTAGAGGCTATCTTCTGCTCAAGGCCCTTGGTAAAGGTCTCGATTATCTTCGAGACCCCGATATTTTCCAGAATCTTCTCATCTTCAGCGCTGAGTTTCTCCTCTGCCTGAAGGCCGAGATGTTTCCATACCCTTACGGGCGGCAATATGGGGTCCTGAGGCATATAGGCCACGCGCGAGGCAAGGCCGCCCTCTTTTTTAAATATCTTCTCCCCGTCCCAGTAAACCCGCCCCCTGTCCGGGACCTCTACGCCTGAGAGAATCTTCAGAAGGCTTGATTTACCGCATCCCTCGGGGCCCACCACCGCCACACGAGTCCGGGGTTCAAGAAGCAGATCCAGACGGCGCAATCGCGGCCTGCCCTCGCGGCCCTGTCCGGCGTCAAGCCCTGCCCGTTCAAGACGGAGCCCTGATGTAAGAGGCACAGCCCCTTTATCGCCCGCCGCACCAATTTCCTCGGCGGCGCCTCTCATATAATCCGAGTAAACACCAATTCTATCGGCGCATGCCAGCACCTTGCCGGAGCGGGCTATCTGCCTGCCCACCTGCACCATACGGCGGTGTACCGTCATTGCGTAGGCGATAAATATAAACAGATCCCCAGGGGCAAGGCTTCCCGACTTCACCCCCATGGCCCCTATCCATAGGGCAAGGGCAACGGAGGCGGCCAGTATTACATGTACGTATACCGATGAACGAGCTATCATGGCCGTTATGCGAACGGTCTTTCGCGCGCTGGACCAGTTAATATCGTCCATATTAAGGTTCATGACCCCTGCGTCCAGACCATCGGCTATAGCCGCGGCGTAATTGCCCTCCTTGCGCCTTAATTTACTGGCCGTATCTGCTACAGGTGCCGAGGTATAAACTCCAATATAGAGGGCGATAAGGCCTGAGAGCAGAAATATAAGGGCAAACCAGAATGAGACATAGGCCATTACCGCGCAGGCAGCGAGAAAGAGCATCCCGTTCTGCAGGCCGTGGACCATGACCCCCGAGAGCCCGGCCTTGATGCGTGCGCTGTCCCCGATGATACGCGAGACAATATCGCCTGTAGCAGTACGCTTGTGCAGAGGCATGATACGTGCGCCTTCCACGGCAGCGGCGCGCATATCATGGGCGGTCTGCGAGGCAAACCTCTTGAGGTTTACGCGCTGGCTCATCTCCGCCAGACCAAGCCCCAGGGCCAATAGGACATAGATGCCCCCCAGCATAACCACAGGGTTTCCCCACTCCGGAAAATAGCTCATCAGGAGCCAGCCCTTATGGGAGCCCTGCGGAAAGACTACCTCAATAACGCCGCGCAGCGGCCAGGGCATGAGGAGACGAAAAAATACCACACCAATAGTTGCAGCCGTGCCCCTGTAAAGCCACGTGCTGTGATGGCCCCCGTAAGTAAAGAGCGTATTAAAGGCGCGGTTTTTTTTCTTGCTGGTCCACATTATAAACCATGGCAGAGAGACACATGCGCTTCCGGGCCACTCTGCTTTACTGTAATGATTACGCCATCATAAATCATAGAGGATCAAGCGTTCAAGACCTCTACGCCTGATGGCAGGGTTGCCGTGAGACCGGCCGCATAGCGCACAACGCCTGCCACGTTAATAGCGGCATGCCCGGGGTCGTGAAAGAGATGGGCGGCCATGGCCCGACGAAGTTCACCCTCTTTGGCGGGGCTGGAAAGGCTCTCGGAGATAACCGGGATAAGGGCAGCAATATCAGAGACCACGCTCCCTATCTTCGTGCCGTAAGTATCAAGGTCAAGGGCGGGAGAGCGTTTCTTAATCCTTTTCATGAGTTTTGGTATATGTAAAAAGACAATGGGCCTGTCCAGGAGCGTGTACTCCACGGCCACTGAAGACATATCCGTAAGAAGCAGGTCGGCGGCATAAAGGTAAGGGATAATGTCCCGCTCCTTTACAAGACGCATGGTCTTGCCCTCATAGGAGGCAAGCTCGGTAAACCAGTCTATATCCTTCTTCGGGTGGTCGTGAGGTTTCACAAGGAGGTTCCACTGCCCGGCCTTGCCCAGGGCCTCCACCACCTCCTTGCCCATTGTATCAAGTGCGTTATGTTTCTCCCCCGTGGGGGCAAAGAGAATAGTAGGCAGCGCCGGGTCAAGGCCCATGCCGCGAAGCAGCGCCTCTTTATTAAGAGCGCCTCCCACAAGGGAGTCAACCTTTGGAAAACCCGTGACAAGGCACAACGCCACGCCATCTCTTACCAGGCCGTTGTCTCTATACTGCTCGGCGTGATATCGTCCCGGCAGACAGAGCATATCATACCGCAGGGCCTTCTCGCGTATGGCCAGATTCTTCACCGATACGCCGTGAAATATCTGCACCTTCTTGCCAACGGATTTTGGAAAGAGCGTATCAGAGAGATGGGCGGAGACAAGGACATCAAAAGACTCGGACCGTACCCTCTCAAGGGATATTACATGATCCTTATCCACGGGATAAGGGTCGTAAAAACCGGCAAGGTCGTACTCCACCCCATCGGCCACCTTGCGTTTAAAACCCCCGGATAGAAATACCTCCACATCGGGGTCTGCCGCAAGCAGCTTGTACACGGGAAGAAAACATACAAAATGAACCTGCGCGTAACCTGTAAAGAGAACCCTTTTCTTCTGTGTGCTCATCAATACCGTACCTTATTATCCATATTTAATGTCTCCTCCAAAGCCCTCAACGGGGTAAGCCCCGCAAGGCTCAGAACCTGTAAGAGAGAAGAGCCGAGATGACGTGTTTGTTATATGACTTGGCTTCCGCCTTATCCGTTACGGCAAGGCCGTCACGGGCGGCCTCGTTATGAGTAAAGGTCCAGCCAAAGTCAATATTCCACCTCGGGGCAAGCTTGCCCTTAATACCAACTCCCACCTTCTGACGCGTATCGTTGCGGTCAATGCGGGTTACGTCAAAGGTTTCATCTGATTTATAGGCGGCGAAACGCACCTCGTATTTAGCGTAACCCTTCCATCCATCGGCTATCCTCGCAGAGGTCTTAAGGCCCAGGGTATGCATATTACGCGACCGGTCCACGTTCTTAAGAGTAGCTACACTCAGGTCCAGCGCATCGCCGTCGGCGTTTAAATCTACACCGAAGTCAGGCTCATCACGTAGAAGCAGCTCCGTGCCCACGTCTGTATTGGTACTCTTAAATAGATAATTGAAGGTAAGGTTCATGGACTTGTAAAGAGCAAGCTCCGCATCAAAACCGGCAAAGTAGCTATCCTCATCACGTACGCTAAAGGGGTCGTCATAGCTCTTGGACTCATAACCGGCAAGCACATGGCCGCTGACCCTCTCAACCTCATAGGTGTTCTTGTCTTTATTGCCATTCTTCCAGAGCCGCATACCGTAACTTACAGTTGCTCTTGCCTTATCGTAATTGGCCGCGGTAAATATCTCCTCCGCGCTCTGAATAGCAGTAACACTTGTACCGGGACTGAACCCGTTGACAATATCCGCGGTTCCCGAGAGATAGTTTTTCTTAAATATACTTGGCGAGTAGGCAAGGTCCAGCCCCGCCACGCCGTGGGCCCCCACTTCCTGCGTTAGCCCGAGGCCGAACTTGAAGTAGTTTTTTTCCGTGTTCTGAGAGTAGATCTTGTATGCGATGGATGGTTTAAGAGAAAATGCACCGCCGTTGGGACTGGTATGCCTGAAAGCTGCCCGCAAGCGCGGCGTAAAGATAAAATCACTATCAGAGTCCATGTCCGCATAACGTCCGCTTGTCTGGTCTGAGGTGCTATTGGCGTCAAAGCGGTTAGACTGCGTAGTTGAGAACTTGTAAACATTTGTATCATAGGCAAATCCCACTCCGGCATCACCCTTCCACTTCCAGCCGTCGGCTGAAGCGCCATAGGCCGCGCCCTGCTGCAGCCCCATAAATCCTATAATGCTTACAACGGCAATAAAAAGATTAAACCACGGCTTTTTAAAACTTTTCATCTCTTTTCTCTCCCTTAGCTCTGTTAACCTCTATTAACCTGTTATCTCTTTTTTTCGATGAAAAAAGCCCTCATGAAGTAAATTTTAAATAATACCACCGGGTTTATTAGAAGAGTATTAAACCTGTTCTCCCCTCTATGGAGATGACAAAACCCTCTCGTCTCGAACCACAATCAGGCATAAAACCTATTAAAACTACTATGCTTTAAACTTTTTGTAAAGCATATATGTCACATTTCATCCTATTTATAAAGAGGTCGAAATGCTGCGCAAGATAGCGCGGCGGCGGCAGGTGAATTAATAGAGAGGAGAATAAGAGTCGGGCAGGAAAAATAAAGGCCCTTTTTTCCCTTCTGAGGGCGGGCGTCACGATAGCACCGCCTCAATTGATCTGCGGGACTGAGGACATGGGCTACACCTTCAAGACGCCCGCCTCTATGTGCCTCTTTCTAATCTCACCGGCTATACCGTCAATAGCCGCCAGATCGCCCTGTCCGGGCTCTCCCTTTATCTCCATGGGCTCGATGTAATCAAGCTTAAGGCCAGAGAGAAAACCCTTTATCTGAGGGACCATCCTTGAGCCCCAGCCGTAAGAACCTATAATAGAGGCAAACTTCAACTTGGGTTTAAGGGCGTTGGCCAGAAAAGCCGCGCTTACCACAAGAGGATGAGCGCCTGTCAGAAAACATGGCGAGGCGATGACAATGGTAGCCGCGTCCACAAGAGAGGCGGCATATCTTCCTGTATCGTAGACCGTAAGGTCGAACCTCTCTACCTTGACCCCCTCTTCGGCGAGCGCCTCGGTAAGACGGTCTACCATCCTCTCTGTGCTCCCATGCATGGATACAAAAGGCAGCACCACGCTATTGGCGGCCTCATCACTTACCCATCGGCGGTGCGTCTCCATGACAAAGGAGACGTCTTTATGCACAGGGCCGTGACTCGGTGCGATAAAATCTATATCAAAGCCCGCAAGCATATCAAGATGCTTTCTGATAATCTTCCGAAAGGGCATCATGACCTCGGCGTAGTAGCGTTTTATGGCTTCATAGACCCTCTCTTCACGGCTTGAATAAAGCTCGGCGGTAGCAAGGTGAGAGCCGAATAAATCACAGCTGAAGAGCACCTTGCCCTCTTGCAGATAGGTGCACATGGTCTCGGGCCAATGCACCCAGGGCGTAGAGATAAACTCCAGGGTCTTGCCTCCAAGGGGCAGTGTATCGCCGTCTTTCACCACTATAAACCTATCGGCCTCTATTGAGAGGTGACTCATAAGCAGCGTCTTACACTTCTCATTTACCACCACTTTCGCATTTTTATACTTTTCAAGAACCTCGGGTATGGCCCCGGAGTGGTCCTGCTCCGCATGGTTGGCCACAATATAGTCAAGGCTCTCAAGACGCACGTCATCAAGATGATGCATAAGTGAAGACGCCATGGCAGGGTCTACCGTATCTATAAGGGCCGTCTTATCGCTTCCCTTTACAAGGTAGGCGTTATAACTCGTCCCGTTAGGCAGCGGCACAAGGGCGTCAAAGAGACGCCTTGAAAAATCAACAGCCCCTACCCAGAAGACTCCTTCCATTATCCTCTTTGATTTCAACATCCTTCAATTTCTCCTTAAAAAATTAAATGGCAACAACAACTTTCTTACTTTCTTTTAATAAAAAAGAAAGTTCGTAAAGAAAACCTCCACTTTCTTTTAGAAAAAAGAAAGTTCGCAAAGAAAACCAATGGCCCGTGATGCGGCATCTTCCCGTTAAGAAGTTCAGTGCCTCGCAGATCTCTATCTGCGTAACGTAAGACAGATAAAATACCTCACGCCTCTCACGGCGCCTCTGCCTTTTTATGCCTTTACTATCTTGGCGCTCCTTATGCCGGCCGTGGCGTTACGCGTATCAACGACGATATCGCTATTCTTGACGACCCATCTGTAATCATAACAGGAGTGGTTAGTAGCTATAAGCACAAGGTCACTCTTATTAAGGACCGCGGCGGTAAGCTTTTTAGAGCGCATCGTGAAACCCTTTTTGCGGCTCACGGCAAGGGGCACATAAGGGTCGTTATAAGAGACAGAGGCGCCCTTTGATCTCAGGATCCTTATAAGCTCCAGAGAAGGAGATTCACGCGTATCATCAACGTCCTTTTTGTAAGCAAGGCCAAGAACCATGACAGAGGCCCCCTTGATGGACTTTTTCTTGCTGTTAAGGGCCTCTACTACCTTACCCGCCACAAAATAGGGCATATTTGTATTAATCTCGCCTGCAAGCTCGATAAAACGCGTGGAAAAATCAAATTCCCGCGCCTTCCACGTAAGATAAAAAGGGTCTATGGGTATGCAGTGACCGCCGAGACCGGGGCCGGGATAAAAGGCCTTAAAACCAAAGGGTTTTGTCTCCGCCGCCTTTATGACCTCCCATATATCTATGCCCATACGGTCAGAGAGCAGCTTAAGCTCATTTACAAGGGCGATATTAACGCTCCTGTAGATATTCTCAAGGAGCTTTGTCATCTCCGCCGCATCCGCAGATGAGAGCCTTACGACCTTATCCACTACCTGAGAATAAAGCATCTCCCCGAGGCGCGCACATCTGCTCGTAATGCCCCCTACAATCTTGGGCGTGGTGCGCGTAGTATAGTCCTCTCTGCCGGGGTCCTCACGCTCAGGGGAGAATACAAGAAAAAAGTCCTCTCCCGCCTTAAGCCCTCGGGCCTCGAAGGTGGGCAGCAGCAGCTCCCTCGTAGTGCCCGGATAAGTCGTGGACTCCAGTGAGATTATCTGCCCTTTTCTAAGAGTAGAGGCTATAAAAGCGGCTGTACCCTCGACATAGCTAATATCAGGCTCACGGCGCGCCGATAGAGGCGTTGGAACGCAGATTATCACGGCATCGGCCTCGGCAAGACGGCTCATATCCGTCGTAGGGGTAAAGGTGCGCCCGCGCCCCTTCGAGTATGCGGCGATTACCTCCGAAGGTATATGTTTTATGTAAGAAATACCCTGCCTGATGGATTTCACTTTTTCCGCATCAGTATCAAAACCCAGCACATTAAAGCCTTCCTCGCTGAACCTGAGGCAGAGTGGCAGACCAACGTACCCCAGCCCGATAACGCCGATTACGGCCTTCTTGTTCTTTAATAGTCCCTCAACCGCGGTAAAGCTGCCTGCCATTAAATCCCCCTTTTATCCAAAAAATAAGACCTTAACCGAGCAATTTCATGCAAAATATCTCAAAAAAAATCAGTTTATTACAATCTTCACCACAAGCCGCGCCGGCAAACAAGGCCCCGAGCGCATGAAAGGGCGGAAAAATCATCCCTCCATTATCTTTATATACACGCCTCTGGTTCTCGGGCCGTCAAACTCGGCGAGGTATATCCCCTGCCACGTACCAAGCTGCAATCGTCCATCCTTTATAATCACCGTCTCCGAGGCCCCTGTAAGTGTAGATTTCAGGTGGCTGTCGGAGTTGCCCTCGCCGTGGCGGTACCGCTCGTCACCGTGCTCTATGAGCTCAGATGTCTTCATCACCATGTCCTCCAGCACATCGGGGTCGGCGTTCTCGTTAATGGTAATCCCCGCCGTAGTATGCGGGCAGAAGACTACGGCGATGCCATCTTGCACACCGCTTTTACTGAGACACTCGCCTACAAGGGAGGTTATTTTGACAAACTCGTTCCTCTTTTCTGTCCTTACGGTAAAATTAGTCATGCCAGACCCTTTAAAATAGGATTTTAATATGGTAACTTTACTGCATGTTCCCTTTTCTGTCAATGCCCCCTCACCGGCCTTTGCCGGGCCTTGTCCCTGTAAAGAGAGAGCCCTTTAAGGGAGGCAGAGAAAATGAAGCCCCTTGAGTGGGAAAAATTATACCGCGAGACCGATGCCGGTGATATGCCCTGGTATTACCCCGCCCTTGACCCCGACCTTGAAGGGGCACTTACCAGGCTTAATATAAAGGACGGACGAGCCCTTGATATCGGCACGGGTCCCGGCACTCAGGCCCTAGCCCTTGCAGAGCGCGGATTTACCGTTACGGCTACGGATATCTCAGAGGCGGCCATTGAGCTCTGTAAGGCAGCGGCGCTAAAGGAGGGGCTCTCCGTAGACTTTATACGCGACGATATCCTGAAGAGCAGGCTAAAGCCGGGCTTTGATATAATATTTGACAGAGGCTGCTTCCACTCCCTTGCCCCGGAAAGCAGGCCCTTATACGTCCGTCACGTGCACTCGCTCTTAGCACCGAAGGGAGTATTATTTTTAAAATGCTTCAGCATAAAAGAGACTATGGAGGGAGGGCCATACCGCTTCACCCCCGAGGGCGTGAGAGAGTATTTCTCTTCTGAATTCAATATTATCTCCATTGTGGAGACACTTTATCAGGGAACCCTTAACCCCCTGCCAAAGGCCCTCTTCGCTGTTATGAGAGCCTTATAAAAAAATAATGAGTAACCCCGTAGAGAAGGAAAAGGACGTGATTTTCATGGCAGAGGCCCTGGCCGAGGCATCCAAGGCCGCAAGCATGGGAGAGGTACCCGTAGGGGCCGTCATCACACGCGGCGGCAAGATAATCTCGCGTGGATATAACAAGAAGGAAACCTCCGCCGACCCCACGCTCCACGGTGAGATTGTGGCCGTAACAGAGGCCGCGCGTCTACTTGATGCCTGGCGCCTTACGGGGACCACGCTGTACGTAACGCTCGAACCCTGCCTTATGTGCATGGGCGCACTTCTTCAAGCCCGTGTTCCGAGGCTCGTATTCGGGGCCGCCGACCCCAAGGCAGGGGCCTGCGGCTCCTTATTCGACCTATCCAATGACAAGAGGCTAAACCACAGTATAAATGTACGCAGAGGGGTATGCGAGACAGAATCAAGGGATATGCTGCAAGGGTTCTTCAAGCAACTCAGGAATAAATAATCATGACGTAGTGCCCTGAATTCAGGCTCTACGGAAAGCCTTTAATGGTTTAATAAGAGGAGGTCAAGATGACAAAGGTGGCGGAGCACATATTCAGAGAGTACGACATACGGGGGCTCTACGGCGTAGACCTTACGGACAAGGTGGCCGAGTATATCGGACGGGCCTATGCCGTTTATGTGCGCGAGGCCGGGCTCCTTAAAGACCCTATTACGGTAAGCATCGCCCGCGACGTTCGGCTGAGCTCCGACCCGCTACGCGACGCCCTTATCCGGGGACTTAGAGAGAGCGGCATCAACTGCGTGGACGTAGGGATATGCCCCACGCCGCTGCAGTACTTCTCCATGCAGACCCTTGACGTAAATGGCGGATTCATGATTACAGGGAGCCACAACCCACCTGAGTATAACGGCTTTAAGATTAGCATCGGTAAAGAGACCATACACGGGGTGGAGATTCAAAAACTCGGCGCCATCTTAAAACAAATAATAAAACATCCTCCGGAAAAAGCAGCAAAGATGGGCTCTCTTAGCACCGCCGAGGTTATCCCCTCTTATGTAGAGCACATTAGCGGCCTCTTTAAGATACCCGCCCTTGACCGCGAGATAAAACTCGTCCTTGACAGCGGCAACGGCACCGCAGGCCCCGTGGCCGTACCCCTTGTCCGCGACGGACTCGGCTGTGACGTTAACGACATCCACTCCCAGCCTGACGGCCGGTTTCCAAACCACCACCCCGACCCCACGGTTCCGGCAAACCTCTACGACCTTATTCATACCGTAAAGGCCAATAAGGCGGACTTTGGTATTGCCTACGATGGCGACGCCGACCGTATCGGAGTTGTAGACGAGCTTGGCAACATCATCTGGGGCGATAAGCTCATGGTAATTTTTGCGAGGGCCATACTTGAAACAACGCCCGGGGCCACCGTAGTAGGCGAGGTAAAGTGCTCGCAGGTCCTCTATGACGAGATAGAAAAAGCCGGAGGCAAGGCCGTAATGTGGAAGACAGGGCACTCCCTCATAAAGGCCCGCATGAAGGAATTAGGCGCGGCCATGGCCGGAGAGATGAGCGGTCATATATTCTTTGCCGACAGGTATTTTGGTTTTGACGATGCTATCTACGCCTCATGCAGGCTCGTTGAAATTCTGGCAAAAAAGAGGACAACAGACCCCACCGCCACCTTCTCGGGCCTCCTTGCAGGGGTGCCCGATACGCTCGTAACACCGGAGATGCGTATTGAGTGCGGTGATGAAAAAAAGTTCAAGGTCATCGACAGGCTCGCACAGGTCCTTGAGAATAGCACCCCGAAAGAGGCTGAGCTGAAACTCACCAACGTTATCACCATAGACGGCCTGAGGATGAACTTTGAGGGCGGATGGGCGCTGGTAAGAGCGAGCAATACTCAGCCGGTGCTGGTTATGAGGTTCGAGGCCACAGACGAAGAACTCCTTAAAAAGGCCAAGGCCTTTGTAAAGGCAAGACTAAACGAGGTGGACCCGGGACTGGACGTGCCTTTTTAAAGGGGCAATATAATAGCGCTACGTTCTTAACGCGCCACTGCGGCCCATAAAAGTCACTTGGTTGCGCGCATTCAATAAAAAACTTTCTTTTGGAAAAAAGAAAGCAGGGCAAAGAAAACCAACTGGGGATGAGGCTTAATGCCATTGAACATTCGCCTCATGCCCCACGTTACCTTGTGCCCTTGTAGATTAGGTAGAGCAAAGCGAAACCCGGCAAAATTAGTGAGTCTAAAAAAGATGTTGGGTGACCTACCTTAACCCAACCTACCTGTCTACCCTTTCTTTAACCCCTTTATGGCTCGGGCCATGGGTTCTGTTATACCTGGCACCTGAGATATCTCCTCAATGGGGGCCTCAATGAGTTTAGTAGTAGAGTGGGCACCGCCCACCAAAAAAAACAAACCAGACCTGCACTTAAGATATTTTCAACCCCTTTATGGCCTCTGCCATGGATTTTGTTAAACCCGGGACTCGACATATCTCCTCTACGGAAGCATCTATGAGTTTTTGTAAAGAGCCGAATTTTTTTAATAACTGCTTCTTACGTTTTACTCCGATACCGGCCACCTCGTCAAGGGGGCTATTAAACATTTTTTTATTACGAAGTTTCCTCTGATAACCAATGGCAGTTCTGTGGACCTCGTCCCTTATCCTGCATAAAAGCAGATCCGCACGTGAACCCTGCCGCAGCATAATAGCGTTTCTTCTGCCGGGCAAAAACACCCTTTCATATTTTTTACCCTGCCCTTCATGACCATCACCCGCCAACTTACTCCCCGGCGCGGCGGGCCTCTCCTTTGCAAGGGCGGCAAGTGAGATAGCGCCATCAAGGCCAAGCTCTGCCATTACCTTTACCGCAACGCCAAGCTGCCCCTTTCCGCCGTCAATGAGCATAAGGTCGGGCAGCTCCCCCTCATTGTCTCTTCCGGCATGCAGGTAACGCCTTCTCATCACCTCTTCCATCATGGCGTAGTCGTCCTGACCCGAAACGCCCTTTATGCGAAATAACCTGTAGCCCGCCTTATCCGGCTCGCCGTCTCTGAAACTAACCATGGCCCCTACTCCAAGGCTCCCCGAGGTATTTGAAATATCAAAGGCCTCTATCCAGAGAGGCGGAGTTTTCATGCGGAGCCTTCTTGCCAGCTCTTCAAGGTCTTTGCTCTTTGCCAGGCTTGCCTGCTCTTTTTTCTGAAGAGATTCACAGGCGTTCTCAAGGGCCATACTCAGTAGTTCTCGTTTTTCACCGCGCACCGGGGCGTGGAGCTTTACGGCTCTGCCCGCCTTCTCAGAGAGCCACTCCTCAATAAGAGCGGAATCATCAGGACGGACGGGCAGAAGAACCTCCCTTGGTATGACCCTGCCCCCGCTGTAAAACTGAGTAAGAAATGACGAAATAATCTCTTTGTCCGAGAGCCCGCAATCCGTAAAGGTGTAATCAAGGCTGTTAACAAGCCTTCCGCCGCGGACAAAGAGGGCCTGGAGAAGCACGGTCTCACCACCTCGCGCCAGCGCAAAGACATCCTGGTCCGCGCCTCTGTGGCTAACTACCTTCTGCCTCTCAAGCA
>JBHHUP010000003.1:0-71928 GCA_046753845.1 Thermodesulfobacteriota bacterium | reverse complement strand
ATAACTACCCTTGAGACCGCCTCAACTCAGCTCTCCAATGCCACGGCCGGTGTGGGCGGAAAAAATCTCAGGCTTTCGAGCACAAGGGAATCGCTCGGAAGGTTCAAGCTGGACCTGAAGATAAGCATCTCAAGCATCGAGGACGCCGATATAACACAGGTGATATCAGAGCTTCAGCTCGGCAACGTCGCCCTTAACGCGGCCATGAGCTCCTCGGCAAAGATAGCGAGTCAGAGCATACTGAACTTCCTGTAATCTATACCCGGCGTCTTACTCATCATGAACCCGGGGCTTCAGCCCCCAAAAGTTATAATATCTGTTATTTGGCAATAATAGCCATGGAGGGCTCCGGTGCTGGTATTAACAAGAAAGATAGATGAGGCCATCTTAATTGATGACGATATTAAGGTCGTAGTCGTTGAGGTAAAGGACCATCAGGTAAAACTCGGCATAGATGCACCGCAGGGACGCTCTATCCATAGAGAAGAGGTCTACCTTAAGATACAGAGTGAGAACAGGGCGGCCTCGAGAGTGAGCGCCGAGGATATATTAACTGTAGAGACGGAGGCGGAAAAGTCATGAAGAGTGATAATGGGTTAAAGGATAATTCGGTCTTTCCTTCAGCTCGCTTTGGTCCGATGCAGGTAAGCAAGGATAAGATTATAGGTTTTGTGACTCCGCTGCCAGGTTTCGAGGGGCTTAAGAATTTCGTCCTTATAGATCACGACAGCGACGGTGTCTTTAAGTGGCTCCAATCCCTTGAAGACCCGGAGGTGGCCTTTCTCCTGACCTTCCCGGGGTTATTTAAGGCAGGTTATACCGTGCCTTTCAGGGAGCGCTATCTTACAAAACTTTCCGCCTCAGGCACCGAGGTTATAGTTGTCTTTGTAATGGTGGCGGCATCACTGCAGAAGGGGGCCGTGAGCCTTAACTTAAAGGCGCCCATATTATTTAATCATGAGAATATGAGCGCGATGCAGTGCATAATAGACCGTGATGAGTATCCCTGTAAGTTCATGGTAGAGCTAACGGGAGGGACAGGGGCCGCCGGGGCCGAGAGGGCCGTGAAGTAGCCGGTGGCCATGGCCGCGTCTTCGAGACCACTTAATACCATCTTCGTCTACTTATCTTCGCTCCACTGCCTTCGCCTCTCTCCTTACAAGGCGATTTAGAGGGTGTCTCTGTTAGATACCTTTGCGCCGTCTTGAGCACCCCCTTCTTGTCTGAGTCTTTTTTTCCCTTTCTGTCATAACGTCTTATATCCATAGAGTCACTTTTTTGTCTTAATGCCCCAGATCTCGTGCATAATCCATCTCTTCCGCAGATATCATTCTCATAAGCCCGCCATATTATCGCAGGGTCGTCTTTAGTATTCTGGCATGCAAGTTGCATTGTATAAAGGGAGAAAAGGAGGTCTATCCATGTTTCTTGAAGATAAGACGGTTTTAATAACTGGCGGCACCGGCTCCCTTGGAAATAAACTGACGGAGATGATATTTGGACGGTGCAGGCCAAAAAAGGTAATTATTCTAAGCCGCGACGAGTTAAAGCAGTACGAGATGAATGAGAAGTTCAAGAATCCGCACTTGAGGTTTTTTCTCGGCGATGTGAGGGATAAGGAGCGCTTATACAGGGCCTTTGAAGGTGTTGATTATGTTATCCACGCCGCGGCTCTTAAGCAGGTTCCGGCGGCGGAGTATAACCCCTTTGAGGTCATTAAGACCAATATACTGGGAGCGAAAAACATAATAGATGTCTCCATGGACAGCGGCGTTAAGAAGGTTGTGGCACTCTCTACAGACAAGGCCGTTAACCCCGTTAATCTTTACGGCGCCACAAAGCTATGCTCCGATAAACTATTTGTATCAGGTAACTCCTACGCCGGCAGTAAACCCACGCGTTTTTCCGTAGTACGTTACGGCAACGTAGCCGGGAGCCGCGGCAGCGTCATACCATTATTCCTGAAGATGAAAAAGACGGGCGTTATGCCTATTACGGATATGCGGATGACAAGGTTCTGGATAACCCTTGAGCAGAGCGCTGATTTTGTCCTGAAATCTCTTGGGCGTATGCGCGGCGGCGAGATCTTTGTCCCCAAGATAGCGAGCACCCCCATAGTAGATGTGGCAAAGGCCATTGTCCCTGAGTGCAAGTTCGACCTTATAGGCATACGTCCAGGGGAGAAACTCCACGAGGTTCTTATCTCAAAAGAGGACGGCAGGCTTACGCTTGAGTATGATGACCACTTTGTTGTGCAGCCGCACTTTTCCTGGTGGAGCGAAGAAAAACAGACAGACGGCTCCAAGGTTCCAGAGGGTTTTATTTTTTCCAGTGATACTAACGAGAAAAAACTCGACAGGTTTCAACTCAACAAAATCATCAGGGAGTTTGATCGCGGTGCGAAAAAGACCTATCGCATACGGAGGCCAAACAATAGACGGAGAGGATACAAGGTCTGTACTTGAGGTCCTTGGTTCGCCCTATCTTACTCAAGGCCCGCGTGTAGAGGCCTTTGAGGAGGCCATAGCCGAGTATACCGGCGCGAAATACGCCGTGGTCTGCTCAAGCGGCACGGCGGCCCTTCATCTTGCCTGCATGGCCGCGGGGCTAAGGGAAGGTCAGAGGGCGGTAACGGTTCCAAATACCTTTGTGGCTACGCCCAATGCCGTGCTTTACACAGGCGCCACACCTGTCTTTGTTGATATTAATGCCTCTACCGGGGCCATGGATATCGGCAGACTCAATGAGATAATAGCCGATGATGTACGGGCTGTTCTGCCTGTTCATTACGGCGGCGCGCCTCTGGATATGGAGAAGCTGAGGGAGTGCGCGGGCCATGGCGATGTCTTTGTCATCGAGGATGCCTGTCACGCCCTTGGCGCGAGGTGGCGCGATATCTTCGGGTGCCGGCACATGGTAGGAGATTGTTTCGGCTCTGATATGACCGCTTTCAGCTTTCATCCCGTTAAATCCATTACAACGGGCGAGGGCGGGGCCGTAACCACTAACGAGAGAGAGTTATACAGGAGACTTGTCGAACTTCGCTCTCATGGAATTACCAGGACCGCACCGCACGGTAAGTCCTGGCCGCCATGGCATTATGAGATGAGCTCTCTGGGTTTTAACTACAGGTTAAGTGATATTCAATGCGCTCTGGGGCTTTCGCAGCTTAAGAAGATTGAGTCCTTCATGAGCAGAAGAAGGGAGATAGCGGCCCTTTACGAGAGGCTTTTCGAGCCCTACGCCGATATGCTCACGACCCCTTCGGCGGCAGAGGGCACGGAGAGCGCCTGGCATCTATACCCAGTGAGAATTAATTTCCAGCGTATTGGTGTAAGTAAAGAACGCTGGTTTGCTCTTATGTGTAAAAAGGGCATCGCCCTGCAGGTCCATTATATACCCGTACATTTACAGCCCTATTATCAGAGGCGTTTCAGTTACCGCCGTGGAGATTACCCCGGGGCCGAGCGTTTCAGCTCAGAGGCGGCGAGCCTTCCCATATTTCCCTCTCTCTCCGATAAAACCGTGAGATATGTCGCGCGGTCAGTTATATCCACTCTTGTAAGGGCGCAATCACTTAAACAAAAGAGGGCGGTATGAAAAAGATTTTGAAGATAGGAGATCATTATATAGGTGAAAAGGCCGCAAGTTATGTAATAGCCGAGGCCGGCTCAAATCATAACGGCAGTCTTTCACTTGCAAAGGAGCTTATCGATGCCGCCTCTCTGGCGGGAGCCTCTGCCGTAAAGTTTCAGTCCTTTACCGCCGAGGGGCTTGTAAATCCGCTGCGTCCCGATGGAAAGGGCGGCTGGGAGAGAGAGCCGGCATTTGACGTCCTTGAGGGCCTCACCATACCGTGGCCGTGGCACCTTGAGCTGAAGTCTATGGCCGAGTCCAGAGGCATGGACTTTCTATCAACGCCTTTTAGCACAGAGGTAGCCGAGCTGCTGTATCTCGCAGGCATTAAGGCCTTTAAGATTGCTTCCGGTGACATTAACAACGAACCGCTTCTCCGTGTAGTGGCCTCATACGGCAGGCCTGTGATCCTATCCACAGGGGCCTCATATATGAATGAGGTCGAGGAGGCCGTATCCATACTTACAGAGGCAGGCGCCGCCGAGATAGCGCTTCTGCATTGCTCCTCGCTTTATCCGCCAGACTTTAACAGCGTAAATCTACGCGCCATGAACACTCTGGCCGAACGCTTCAGCTGTCCCGTCGGTATATCCGACCATACGCCGGGTCTGGCTGTCACACTCGGCGCCGTTGCCATGGGAGCGAAAATTGTTGAGAAGCACCTGACCCTTGATAGAAAAATGACCGGTCCCGACCATGCATGCTCCATGGAGCCAGTGGAGTTTGAGCAGATGGTACGTGAGATAAGGCACCTTGAAGAGGCCATGGGAAGCCCTATTAAAAAACCTTCTGCCGCGGAGCTTGCTGAGAGAACAGGCGCGAGGCGCGGTATCTACGTGAATATGGATATTAAGAAAGAGACACTTATAACAGGGGAAATGGTGAAGGTTGTGCGTCACGCTTACGGGCTTGAGCCCAAGGCATTGAAAGATGTCCTTGGTATGAGGGCCGCGAGAAACCTTACAAAGGACATGCCCCTTGGATGGGAGGACCTATGCAGGTAAAGGGTAATGAGAATGGCGCAAGGCCCGTTGTGGCCATTGTTCAGGCAAGGATGAGCTCCAAGAGGCTGCCCGGAAAGGTAATGTCCGATATCTCGGGCAGGAGCATGCTCTGGCACGTCGTAAACCGACTTCGCTCCGTTAGAAACATAAACAAGATAGTACTCGCAACAAGCACAGACCCCTCTGACGATATTATTGCCCGCTGGTCCGGTGACGCGGGAGTGGACTTGTACCGGGGTTCTCTTGACGATGTCCTTGCCCGTTACCACGGCGCGGCCCTTGTCCATGGCGCGGGAGCGGTTGTGCGTATCACCGCAGATTGCCCCATGATAGATCCCCTTCTTATTGAGCGGGTTGTAGATGGGTTTCTCTCAAGAAGAGGCGGCAACAGAGCCGTGGATTACATGGGGCTTGACGGCTCTTTTCCCGATGGCCTTGATACGGAGGTCTTCAGCGTAGAGGCCCTTAACCGGGCCTTTAATGAGGCAAGGCTGCCCTCTGAGAGGGAACACGTAACACCTTATATCTGGAAAAACAAAGGGGCTTTCAACGTTATGTCCTTGAAGCATTCCGAGGACCTCTCTCATATGCGTTGGACCGTTGATGACGCGAAAGACCTTGAGTTCGTACGGAAGGTCTTTGAAGGGTTTGCCTGCCCCCTTAGAATTTTTTACTTTGAGGAAGTCATTAAGTTTCTATCGCAACATACCGATTTATTAAAGATAAATTCATCTACAATTAGAAACGAGGGGTATAGCAAATCTCTTGCCGGGGACGTGTCTGCCACAGGGTTTTCTAATAGGCATGTTCCCTCCTACGGCCTTATGGCAAAGTCACAGAGGTGAGCTTATGAAAAAAATTAATACATCCTTTCCGGCATCAGAGGCCCTCTGGGAGAGAGCCGGCAGGGTCATACCGGCGGGCACGCAGACCCTTAGCAAGGGCCCCGACCAGTTCGTCTTCGGCGCTACACCCATGTACCTTGAGCGCGGCCGGGGATCCCATGTCTGGGATGTAGACGGGAACGAGTATATTGATTATCCCATGGCCCTGGGGCCCATTCTCCTTGGTTACGGGTATAAGGACGTAGTGGACGCCGTGGTGGAGAGGATGCGAAAGGGTACTACCTTTACGCTTATGCATCCCCTTGAGGTGGAGCTCGCCGAGCTTCTTACGGAGATTATCCCATGCGCCGAGATGGTGAGATTCGCTAAAAACGGCTCTGATGTTACGAGCGCTGCCGTACGGGTGGCCAGGGCATGCACGGGCAGGGAGCATATCGCCTACTGCGGTTACCACGGCTGCCAGGACTGGTACGCCGTGACCACGCCGAGGAACCGCGGCATCCCGGCCTCCACCGGAGAGCTTATTCACGCCTTTGAGTACAACAGGATAGAGACCCTTAGCGCCCTCTTTGATGAGTATCACGGCCGGATCGCCGCGGTGATAATGGAGGTTCCGGGCTCTGACCCTGTTATAAACCTTACCTCAAGGAGAAACTTTTTACAGGACGTGGCCCTGCTCTGTAAAAAACACGGAGCCCTCTTCATACTTGACGAGATGGTTACGGGTTTCAGGTACTCCCTTGGCGGAGCCGGGGAGTTATTCGATGTGGTGCCCGACCTTGCATGTTTTGGCAAGGGCATGGGCAACGGCATGGCCGTATCGGCCCTTGTAGGCAAACGCGAGTTTATGTCGTCCCTTAACGAGGTCTTTTTTTCCATGACTTTTTCAGGTGATACCACGGGGCTTAGCGCGGCAAAGGCCACTATTGAGACTATAATGGCGGAGCCTGTGATTGAGCATATATGGGCCAGGGGCGCGAGGCTCCATAAGGGGCTGAAGAAGGCGGCCGCCGAGTGGGGGGTGAACCTTGAGGTCTCGGGCAGGCCCCCGAGAGCGGGGCTCGCTTTTCGTAACGATAAAGGGGAGATAGACCCTGTTATGAGGAGTCTTTTCCTTCAGGAGACGGTTAAGAGAGGGGTACTCTTCGGCGGCCCGCTCTTTATCAGTTACTCCCATAGCGACTCTGATATAGATAAGACGATAGAGGTTTGTTACGAGGCCTTCAGCCATGTGCGAAGCGCCTGTGAGAGCCTTAGCCCCTCGTCTTTTCTCGAAGGGCAGGTCGTGGGAGAGGTCTTCAGGAGCAGGAGGTGATCACATGGCTGAAGTAGATAAAAAGAGGTTTCTTATAGCCGGCTGCGGATCTATCGGACGTAGGCATATAGGCAACCTTCAGGCCCTTGGTATAAGGGATTTTATCCTTCTTGACAGGGACGATGCCAGCCTTGAGGCCGCGGCAGAGGGGCTTTGCCGCAGGCCCATTATGGCGAAGACTTTAAGTAAGGCACTTGAGGCAATGCCTTACGCAGCGCTTATCTGCCTGCCCACGAGCCTTCATCTGCCTTTTGCCATAAGGCTCGCGCGCCGGGGAGTGCATCTCTTTATCGAAAAACCCCTATCTGAGAGTATGGCCGGGGTGGCGGAGCTCAGTGAGCTCGCGGCAAGAAAGGGTATTACCACGATGATGGGCATGTGTTACAGGTTTCATTCTGTTATGAGCGCCATTAAGGAGCGCCTTGGGTCGGGGATTATCGGAACGGTATATCACGTTAATTATTTTGGCGGTTTTTACCTGCCCTACTGGCACAGGGGCGAGGATTACAGGCTCGGATACGCCGCGCGCGAAGAACTTGGCGGAGGGGTGCTGCTAACAAGCATACATGGCCTTGACAACTTACGCTGGCTCTTTGGAGAGGTTGCCGAGGTAAAGGCCTTTATGGCAAAGGTAAGCGGGCTGCAGATGGATGTGGAAGACCTGGCGCTGGCCGTAATGAGGCTCTGCTCAGGGGCCTATGTCTCATGGCAGACGGATTTTCTGCAGCAGGCGGACCAGCACAGGATGGTAATCGTAGGTGAAAAAGGCACCATGCGCTTTGATATTCTAAGGGGAGTTGAGGAGATAAACATCGGTGATAAAGGTACCTGGCAGACCCGTCAGATCCCCTTTGAGGTTAACTCCATGTATGTGCGTGAGATGGAGTCTTTTTTATCGGCCCTTGAAACAGGCTCGCCCGTTGCGGCGGGGCTTACTGAGGGGGTTAAGACACTTGAGCTTGCGATGAGGGTAAGGGAATCGTCCCTTGGAGGTTATGTTAAAGAGGAGTCGAGGTATGTCTGAGTACATAAAGTTTCTGGCAAAAGGCGGCGGTCCCACAGGTATGGGGCATGTGATGAGGAGCATAAACGTGGCGCATGCCCTTAAAGAGATGGATATGCCCGTGTACTTTCTCTTTGACGGCGAGAACTCCGCCACCGGGCTCGTCGAAGAGAACGGTTTCAGCTGGAGCAGGTATAAGACAGGAAGACCCGCCCTTGCCGAGGGGCCGGCAGGCGTCGTGGTAATGGATACAGACGATGATGTCTCGGAGCACGTTGAGTCCTTTAAGAAAAAAGGCTCAAAAGTACTCTTAATCGATAATGCTACAAAGGCATCAGGGGTAGCGGACCTATCGATAACGTCATCGGCCTTCATGGCTGAGGCCATTGGCAAGAATCCTTATGCCGGGAGTAAGTTTGTAATTGTAGGCGAGAACTTTTTCAACGCCAAAAAAACCATGAAACCGCCCAAGCACTCCCTGCCTCTGGAGATACTTGTGACAATGGGATGGTGCGACGCCAATAACATTACGCTAAAGGTCGTAAAGGCCCTCTCAGGGATGGAGGATGTTCATATTACCGTTGTCCTGGGCCCTGATTATCCATTTATGAAGACAATGGAGCCCTTTAAGGATGACGGCTGGGGCAAGGTTACTTTCCGTCATGGGGTGAAGGATATGGCCCCGCTCATGGCCTCTTCTCATATAGCCTTTACGGCCCTTGGAACCACTGTCTATGAGCTGGCATTTATGGGTGTGCCTCCTGTTATCATCTCTAATTATATGGAAGACGAGAAGGACCTTAAGGCCTTAATGAACCTGAAAGCCGGGGTCTCACTTGGTTTCCACAAGACCGTTACCGGCGAAGCGATACTTCGTACGGCCCGCAGGTTTGTAGAGGACGCCCGGTACTGGAGAAACGCCTCAGAGCAGGCGCGCCTTCTTACAGACGGCAAGGGCGCCTGGAGAATCGCTTCCATTATAGCGGAGTTATATAAACGCGGAGGCAAGTCTTAGTGAGAGTCATGGCCTGTAAAGATAGTGCGCCTGTAGATGAGCACTGGGGTCTTATCATAGAAGAGAAGGAAGGTTATAAGGTTGTTGACTGCCTCTGCTGCGGCTTTGTCCATATCGACCCCATACCCGGGGACAGGGATATGGAGAGGATATACGTGGATGAGTACTTCAGCAAAGAAAAACCCGAGTTCATAGAGTCTGTACTTGAGGACCTGGAGTGGTGGGACATAAACTATGACGAGAGACTCGGTTTTATGGAGTCAAGGCTCGGTAAGCACCGGCGCAGGGTACTGGACATAGGGTGCGGGCCGGGGTTTTTCCTGAAGCGCGCCGCAGGCAGAGGATGGCAGTGTCTTGGAGTGGAGCCATCGAAACTTGCCGCAGAGTATGCCGCGGGGCTCGGCCTTAATGTAAAGAACGATTTTTTTGAGGGTAATACCCTTAAAAAAGAAGGCCATGCCTTTGATGCCGTGCATATCAGCGAGGTCCTTGAACACGTCGCGGACCCCCTTCACCTTCTAAAAGAGGCCCATGGGCTTCTTGGCGAGGGCGGTATCATCTGCGCTGTGGCACCCAATGATTACAGCCCCGTGCAGAAGGTTCTCCGTGACTCACTGGGCTTTAACCCATACTGGTTATCAGTGCCTCATCACATAAATTATTTTTCATTCGATTCCATGAAGGCCCTTATTCGTAAAGCCGGTTTTACCATCGCAGAGGTATCGGCTACCTTCCCAATGGATTTTTTCCTCCTTATGGGTAGAAACTACGTTGGTGACGATAAGCTCGGCAGGAGCTGTCACAAGATGAGAAAAAATCTCGATACCATGCTCTCAACACCGGAGTTAAAGACCTTTAAAAAGGAGATGTACGCCCTTATGGCAAGGCATAATATCGGTAGAGAAACCATCATATACGGAGTAAAGGGGGAGAGATGGCCGGAACAATTATAATGCTCCCGGAATCCATACCTCTGGCGCTGCCTCTTGTAGAGTATGTCTTCAGTAAAGAGGGGGCCGGGCCTGTGGATCTGCTCATATTAACCAAGCAGAGGGAGGCCTTCAGTCTTATTACAGAGAACTTTCCTTTTAGAGAGGTGTATGTGCTTGGGGAGGAGTACTACGGTGGTATTCAGAGCGCTGAATCACTGGATTTTATGAGAGATAAGGCGGAGGAGCCCTATGATACCGCCTACTTTCCATTTAATACCTTCAGGGCCAACGCCTTTCTCTTTGGCTCCATAATAGCAGACGAGGCAGTGGCCGTGAACTCATCGTTAGCCAGGGTACGGGACTCCATGCCGGAGGTAACCTTTTCTCTAGATGATGTGGGCGATGCCGCTCCTGTTGTGCCCTGGTCAAGGGATATGAAGACGGTGCGCGCTACACTTCTAAGCGTTGTGGAGACTCTCGGCGGGCTTAGTAAAGGCCTGAAGGTCTCCGGCGAGAGGCCCAACCTCGGAATACTCGAGGGCTTTGGCCACGACCTTGAGATATTCATGAAGTATGCCTACGGCATTGTGGCGGCGCGCGGCAAGAGAGTCCTTGATATAGGCGGCGGGCTCGGGTACGGATCGCTGCTGCTCTCAAAGTTCGCCGAAGAGGTTGTCTTTATAGATAAATCCTCTGAGACGGCGGACTTTGTCCGTAATACCTGGGGCCCTCTTGCCCCTAATCTTACCGTCTTAACCGGCGAGGCACCTGACCTTAAGGATAGAGAGGGTGAGTTTGATGTTGTTTTTCTCATGGATGTAATAGAGCACGTTGCAGAGCCCCGTAATATGCTTCGCGATGTAAGAAAGCTGCTTGGGCCCGGCGGGATATTGATACTGAGCACCCCTGAGGAGGATTACTACCCTTACAGGGTATGCCCTTCCAATCGCCGTGATGAGGACGGTGATGTGCTCCTCCGGGAGGCAATATGGCCATGGCATATTCAGGGCCTCGGCGAGAGGCCCATGCTCCTTATGCTCGAAGGGGCGGGGTTTTCCGTAAAAGAGAAGAGCTACACTACTTATGTGAAGGGGTATGAGCTGAAAAAGCGCCTTGCCGCCGCGAAACATGGCCACGACCTATCGGCCCTCTCTAATGCGGCCCAAGAGATAACACAGTGGGATATAGGCGACTTTGCTCTGACCTTTGAGAGGGACCCTGTTTTCTCTGCCGCTTCTTATAACGTAGTCGCGAGAAAGGAGGGCTGAGTGGCCATCAGAACAAGAGCGGCTGTGCTTGAGAAAAAAAACAGCCCCCTCCTTATAAGAGAGATAGAGCTTGCGCCTCCGGGGCCTGATGAGGTCCTAGTTAAGATGGAGATGGCAGGGCTTTGCAGGAGTGACCTTAACGCCGTTACAGGACATACAAGGTACAATATGCCCCTTGTCCTCGGTCACGAGGGCGCGGGCACTGTGGTGGAGACGGGTTGCGGCGTCAAGGGCGTAAAGAGCGGCGACCGTGTGGCGCTAAGCTGGGCCGCATACTGCGGAGAGTGTTATTTCTGCCGCAGGCACCAGACTCACCTATGCAGCTCCGTGGCATGGCCACGGGGCAGAGGTCTTCTGCCCGACGGGAGCACAAGGTTTCGCGATTCATCCTCAAAAGACATCTATCACTTTAACGGCGTATCGTCCCTTAGCGAGTATACCGTTGTGTACAAGACAGGATGCGTGCCCGTATCACGGGATGTGCCCTTAGAGGTAGCCGCGGCCACGGGCTGCTCTGTTGTGACGGCCTTCGGAGCCGTATTCAGGACAGCAGGGGAGATTATGGAAAGCGGCGCTACCTGTATGGTAGTGGGCGGCGGATGCGTGGGCACCGCCCTTATAGAGGCGCTCCGGCTAAAGGGCGCGGGCAGGATTATACTTATAGACCGTGATAAAAAAAAATGGAAGGCAGGCCTTGCCGACCACTACGGGAGGAGCATTGTCCCTGCTGAGATTGAAGAACTAACAGAGGGGGTGGGGCCCGATATGGTATTTGACTGCGTGGCCTCTGAAGAGACCATCGCAAGGTCAATGGCAGCGGTACGAAGAGGAGGCACCGTGGTCATGGTTGGTGCGCCCCATCCCCTTATGAAGGTAGAGCTTAATGCCGTTGATTTTCATCTTGAGAAAAAACTCATAGGCTCGCTATACGGCTCAAGCGACCCTGTACGGGATATGCCGAGAATCTTCGACCTTTACGAGTGGGGCTTACTGGGCCTTGAGGGCTCAGCCGCTCTTACATACGGTCTTGATGATATAAACCTCGCGCTAAAGACCCTTGAAAAAGAAGGCGGTAAAATTACTGTAAACTTTGGTTAATGGGCTTTAAAGGGGGCTGATGTGGTGATGAAAAAGGGGAGGGGGCAGGGTGCGAAGGTGCAGGGTGGGGAGGGGGTAGGGCGCGAAGTGGGGCAGGACAGAAAAGGTAGAGTGCAACAGGGGGGGCAGGCGCGATAAAGCGGTGGAGCAGGCGGGAAGGAGAGCGAAGTTAACAAGGCCTATAAATATGGAGGATTAGTATGAAGTTATTCTTAGATACAGCTGATATTAAAGAGATAAAAAGGGCAAAGTCTTGGGGAGTGCTAAGCGGTATAACGACAAATCCATCTATTATCTCAAGGCAGAAGAGGGATTTTTGCTCACTTGCAACAGAGATATGCGAGACCGTATATCCCATGCCCGTAAGCCTTGAGGTAGTGGATAGAGAAGGCGAGGCCATGGCCGATCAGGCAAGAAAGCTATCGGAGATATCACGTAACGTTGTTGTGAAGCTTCCGGCCAACCCCGCGGGCATGGAGGCATTGACGCTGCTTCGCGGCGAGTCAGTAAAGACCAACCTTACGCTTGTATTCTCACCCACACAGGCACTTCTTGCCAGTATGGCCGGAGCTGATTATGTCAGTCCCTTTATCGGCCGCCTTGAGGACAGGGGCTACGACGGCCTTGGCATGGTGCGTGAGCTTATGGATGCCTTACTGCGTCATGACTCCAAGACCGAGGTAATAGCCGCGAGCATTCGCGACCCTCATCAGATAGTTGAGATAGCAAAGGCCGGTGTTCATATCGCAACCGTGCCTTTTGTTATCCTTGAGAAGATGCTCCTTAATACCATGACTGATATGGACCTTGAGAAGTTCTTAAAAGACTGGGAGGAGGTGCCGGGACGTGAGTACATGTTTAGAGAAGAGATCAGAAGAGCGTCTGGAGCTTAGGGCCGCCGTATTTAACGGACCCGGTGAGCTTGGGGTGCGGCGTTGGAGTTTTTTCGGGCCGCAAAAAGGCGAGGTCCTAATTCGTGTAAAGGCATGCGGCATATGCGGGAGCGACCTTAATATCTTTTACCGCGACCCGCCTGTGCCCGTGTACTGGGCAGGCCACGAGATAAGCGGTATTGTAGAGCAGAGGGGCCGCGGCGTAAGGGGGTTGAAGGCGGGCACAAGAGTCTGCCTCTCGCCTCTCGTGCCATGCCAGAGCTGCTCTCTCTGTAAGGCGGGACGAAAAAATCTATGCAGGAAGGCGACCTTTGTGAGCTTTAACCGTCCCGGCGGTTTTGCCGATATGGTTGCCCTGCCCGCGGCAAATGTCTTTGAGATACCGGATGAACTCACTTTTGATGAGGCCGTCCTTGTAGAGCCCTTTGCTGATGCTCTTCATGCCCTCTCCGTGGCCGGAGCAGTAGCCGGAAAAAGGGCCCTTGTCATAGGATGCGGCACTCTGGGGCTCCTTACCATCAGGGCCCTTAAGCTCGCAGGGGCCTCATATGTGACGGCCCTTGGAAGGCATGATTATCAAAGAGAGCTCGCCATCACCATGGGCGCTGATAGGGCACTTGACCCCGAGGCCGAGTGTGATGAGGAGTTAAGTCGTGAGGATTGCTTTAACCTGGCTTTTGAGACAGCGGGAGGTTATGGGAGTGATTCCATAACTACCTCAATAGCGGCCCTTGAGGCAGGGGGGATTATTATCCTCTCAGGCGTTCATTACGAGACGCCGAGGATGAATCTGAAGAATCTCACGGAAAAAGAGATTCAGATCCGCGGCTCGCAGCGTTATAGGAGGCGTGACTTTGTGAAGTCCCTTGGGCTGTTTGCTGACGGGCTGGTGCAGGCAGACTCGCTTATAACGCATAAAGTGGCACTTGGAGATATAATGGACGGTTTTGATATCGCCTTTAATAAAAAGACATCAAAGGCCGTAAAGGTGGTTGTATGCCCGTGAATGTAAGGGGAAAAAATATTCTTATAATCTCAGGCGGCGTAGAGGCCCTGCCCATTATAGAGTGCGCCCGTGAGATGGGCCTTCGAGTCGTGGTATCTGATGGAGACCCTGCTGCCCCCGGTCTTGCCATTGCCCATGAGGCCATCGTGGCGAGCACATATGATGCGGAAGAGACCCTGAGGCTTGCGCGGGCATCTAATAAAGGTACACCCATTGATGGTGTTATTTCTGCGGCCGCTGATGTGCCAATGACAGTAGCCTTAGTAGCAGAGGAATTGGGGCTGCCCGGGCCTTCCGTGGAATCAGCGCGCATAGCAAGTGATAAGTTTCTTATGAAGAAGGCCTTTAAAGAGATGGGCGTGCCTGTGCCGTGGTTTGCCCTTGTAAAGGGGGCTGAGGAGCTTAAGGTTTTTATGGGGGAGAGGGAGAGGCCCCTTGTAGTAAAACCCGTTGACAGCCGGGGGGCACGGGGCGTAGTGCGGCTGAGTGAGGGCGTTGAGCCATCGTGGGCCTATTCTGAGGCCCTTAAGAACTCGCCCTCGGGCCGTGTCATGGCCGAGGAATGGGTAGAGGGTGAGCAGGTAAGCACGGAGTCCCTTATCGCAGATGGTGTGGTGGCTACACCGGGGTTATCGGACAGAAACTATGAGCATCTCGCCAGGTTCGCCCCTTATGTCATTGAGAACGGCGGAGACCTGCCGGCCCGTCACTGGCCCGGTGAGCTTGTTGCCATAGACAAGGTAATACTAAAGGTGGCCCGCGCCTTTGGTATGGATAACTGGACGATTAAGGGCGATATCGTAATGACGGGCAGCGGCCCTGTGCTTATAGAGGCGGCTACAAGGCTTAGCGGCGGGTACTTCTGCACCCATACCATCCCCTTATCAACGGGGGTGAATCTTGTAGAGGCGGCCTTATTGCTGGCCCTTGGAGTAAGTCTAAAGGCAGATGATTACAGGGCTGATTTCACGAGATTTGTCTCGCAGAGGTTCTGGTTTCCTGAGTCGGGGGTGGTAAAAGAGATACGCCGCGCCGCTGACTTTGAGAACATACCTGGGATTAAGATAATGAGGTTTTATGTGCACGAGGGCGATACCCTCTCTCCCGTGGTCTCGCACCCCGGGCGCGCCGGCATGGTAATAGCCACGGGGGACTCAAGGGAAGAGGCGGCGGCAAGGGCGGCCCGTGCCATATCAGCTGTGGAGATTATAACGGAAAAACCATTAAGGATGGCTCTCTGATGATAAAGAGGATACTTCTTTTACAGCCTAATATGAAGATAGCCACCTCGGGCCAACGCATCGTCTACCCGCCGATGGGGATTATGTACCTTGCCTCCGTGCTTGAGGCCGAAGGTTATACCGTAGCCATACTTGATTGCCAGACCGAGGGCCTTGATAGAGATGCGCCTCTTACAGAGGGATATGTGGATGTTGGTATACCCATGGATGAGGTAAGGGAGAGGATTAAAAAATTCTCACCCGACCTTGTGGGTATTAGCTGTAATTTTTCTGTAATGGTGGGCTCAATGAACGAGACGGCTTGCCTTGTAAAGGAGATGCTGCCCGAGGCAGTCGTAGTAGTGGGCGGCAATCATCCAACCTCCATGGCAGAGGAGGTTATGGAGAACAGGGCAATAGACTTTGTCTTAAAGGGTGAGGCAGAGCTTTCTTTTCCAGCTCTTCTACGGGCCATCGGTGATAACTGCAAGGGCTGCGCAAAGTGCGACTGCGGTAAAGAGAGTAGCGATAATAAGGATAATAAAGAGAACGATGTCCCTTCATACGGTACTGTTCCGGGCCTTGTCTGGAGAGACGGTGAGGCGGTGGTAAATAACGCACAGGGTCCCTTTATAGCCGACCTTGACGCGCTGCCCTACCCTGCATGGCATTTATTTCCATACGAAAAATATTCCAGTAACTATAAACCCAATAAGGTTACCTGGGGCGAGCCTCAGGCCATGCCCACGGTGCTTACCACCAGAGGGTGCGCCGGGACATGCGTCTTCTGCTCCGTGCACCGCACCATGGGGCGGAGGTTTCGGGCCCGTAAGCTCGACGAGGTTTTCGCTGAGATACGTTTTCTGGTAGACAGATACAAGATAAAAAAACTCATGATAATAGACGATAACTTCACCCATGACAAGGCCCGTGCAAAGGAGTTCTGCGACCAGTTCAAGAGGCAGGGTTTTAAACTTGAGATTCACTTCATGGTCCTCGCGCTCTGGTGCATGGATGAGGAGCTTATCGATAAACTAATGGAGATAGGATGTACCTCAATGGGTTTTGCCATAGAGTCAGGTGTTCAGGAGGTGCTTACAAGGGTAGTTAAAAAACCTCTTAAGTTAACAAAGGCCATGGAGGTGCTGCGGTATGCGAGAAAAAAAGGCGTGCACCTTACGGGAACCTTTGTCATAGGCCTGCCAGGAGAGACAAAAAAGGACATCAGAAGGTCACTGTACATGGCCAACTACAGCGGTTTATTTGACAGCAGGGAAATCTACATCGCTACTCCTCTGCCGGGCACGGAGTTATTCAAGAGGTGCGAGACCGAGGGCCTGTTTTCCGATGGCTTCAGCTACGATAAGCTCGAGGTGGTAAAACCGAATATTACGACAGGGGATTTTACCTCGAAGTACATTGAGACCATTGTTGAGGCCGACCGCACCCATCACCTCATAAAGTCAAACCCCGCTGCCGCACCCAGATACATTAGCGATGTATGGCGCAGAAAGAGGCCCATATTCCTAAAAGTCCTCTACGAGACATCGGGCATGTTTGTAAAGTACGATCTACTTAAGATGAGTGAGAGATACCCGTAAAGAATTTTTTTGACAAAAGAAGGGATAACCCGTTATGGCAAGGCTTAACCTTTACGTATTATTTCACTGCAATCTGGCTTTTTCTCTCATAGCGAGAGAGGAGTTTCCTGTTGTTATCAAAAACTGCTATTGGCCCTTACTTCGTATGGCCGAGGAGGGGATTCCTATCGCCATTGAGATGCCTGCATGGACCCTTCGCGAGGTTCAAAGCATAGACCCGGCCTTTACCCGAGGCCTTAAGGAGTTATTAAGGTCGGGCAGGATGAGTTTTATCGGCTCAGGTTACGCTCAGTCAATTATGCCTCTAATTCCGGCCGGGGTTAACAGATGGAACCTTGAGCTTGGCAATAAGTATTACGAGGAAATTCTCGGGTTTAGCCCATCAGTAGCCCTTGTCAATGAGCAGACCTTTTCTGCCGGGCTTGTGGGGTTATATAAAGAGGCCGGTTATGATGCCTTAATCATGGACTGGAATAACTGCTCCCGTCATAACGAGTATGCGCCGGAGATTATGTACTCGCCGCAGAGGGCCGCCGGAAGGCTTCCCGGCGAGTCCATGGGGCTGCTATGGTCAAACTCCATAGCCTTTCAGAAGTTTGGCCGATGCGTCAGCGGCGAGCTATCTACCAGAGAATACAGAGAGTATCTGCTCTCTCATTATAATAAGGAGCAGGAGAGGGCCTTTGTGGCCTATTCCAATGACGCCGAGGTCTTTGATTACAGGCCGGGGCTCGGCCGGATGCCGCGGGGGGATTTTAAGAGGATAAGAGAGCTCTTAAAGGGGCTGATAATGGAGAAGAGATTTGCCCTTTTAAGGCCAGAGGAAATTCTACGTCAATTCAAGGGTAGCTCCGACGCCCCGCCCATAAGGCTTGAATCAACGGAGACGCCCATTGTATGCAAGAAGCAGGAGCGGTACAACCCGCTAAGGTGGAGCGTCACGGGTAGGGACAGCGCCCATCTTAACGCGCGGTGTCTCGGTGTATATAAGAAGCTTTTGGCCCTTGAGGCAGGGGGCGCGCTACGGGGGAGGGGTGAGCTGTGTGAGATGCTATGTGAGGTCTGGGGCAGTGATTTTCGTACAAACACCACTGATGATAAGCTCGCTTATTTAAACGAACGACTGGGGTGGCTGAGTTTTGAGACCAGGTCTCTAATCTCCAAGGCCGGTCTTCTGGAGAGAGGGAAAAACCTTACTCTTGAAGGTTCCATGGATCTCGCGCGAAGTGAATCCATTGTACAGGAAGGGGCGCTCCGCGCTACGGGCACCACAGGGGGCGTGGCCTTCTCTTTACCTGTAAAGGGGGCAAGGGCTCTGGCGGGCAGGAGCAAGGTCAGGGTCTACGAGGACGCAAGGCGCCTTCGCATCTCCACCGGCAGGGTTGAGATTGAGTTTTTGAAAGACAGGGGCCTTGCCCTTGCCTCGGTTCTTTTTCCCCATGTCTCAGCGCGGCCTCTGCTCGGCACCCTCGGGCACGGTTACTTTGATTCCATTGAGCTCGGGGCCGATTTTTTTTCAGGGCATCTCATACATACGGACCGAGCCGGCACAAAGACTACGGACCTTGTGCCTGTCGTGCCAACTGTGATTGAAGACGAGGCCGGGGTGCGTATAAGCGCGGTAATTGATACGTCCATAGGCAGGCTTGTAAAGGAGTATCAAATCCCCCGGGGCGGGGATGAATTTACTCTAAGCTACAGGCTGACGGCACGGGGACTGGCGGCTTCAAGCCTGCGCCTCGGTATATTTACGCTTATGCCCGGGGCCTTTGATAAGAAAGACCTGTGGTTCGAGACCATTAACGGCGGTACGGGGCCTGAGAGGTTCAGCTTAAGCGGTCGCAGTCTCTCTCACGCGAAGCCCGTAAGCCCGGCCATATCGGGCACAAGCTGTCTTGGGGCCACGGAAGGATGGGTAAGCTTTGGGGACAGGAAAAAGACCCTATGCATATCTTCGGAGCGCAACATTGTGCACACCGTGCCCATGATAAATTACAGCGAACCCGGTAATGAGTTTTTTCTGCGCCTCTATCACTCCGCTGGCGAGGTTGATGATACGGCCTATTGGGTATGGCGAGGAATTAACGAGGTAAGATTCAAGGTCATGGCAGAGAAGGTAATGTAACCTGCCATGGTAAAAAGTACGGGGTATTGATATGAGTATTTTCGAGACTAACTGCGCCGCCATAGCAAAACAGGACAGCATCCTCGCCGAGAGACTGCGCGCCTTTAATAAGGACGTAGCCAAGATCTACAGAGGTAAGAATAAGGAGTTTGTCCTCTCCTACAAGGGACGCCTCTTTAACAGCCAGTACGGGCCGTGGAAGGAGGCTGACGAGCAGGCCGAAGAGATACTCGGCAAGAAACCCGACTCCGTGGCCTTATTCGGACTCGGATGCGGTTACCTTATGTCTACCCTCTTAAAGCGCGGCACACAGAAAATTTTTATCTATGAGCCCTCTATGGAGATACTAAAGGCTGTGCTTATGAAGATAGACCTCAGTAAAGAATTCTCCGGACAGAGGGTCTACCTTGCAAATTATATAGGGCCCTTTATCGCACGGGTTCAGCAGTTTACAGAAGGGGTTGACAGTATCATCGGCTACCACACCATGCCTTACAGGTTGACCTTCCAGGGTGAGCTTAAGGAATTTCTCGTTAAGATACAGAACGCCCATACCTCGCAGATGGTTGGCATAAAGACAGAGATAGACTCAAGGCTGGACTGGCTGATGAATTATTTCGCCAACCTCGACGCCTTTCCTGTCTATCCCTCTGTAGATGTTATGCGTGACCAATTCAAGGGCGTTCCCATGATTATCGTAGGTGCCGGGCCATCGCTTCGAAAAAACGTATCACTTCTTGCGGAGCTAAAAGACAAGGCCTTTATAGTCTCCGCCGTAACCGCTTATAAGAGCCTGCTAAGCTACGGTATCGTGCCGCACGCGGTAATATCAGGAGAAAAAGTTAATCTTGATGAATACTTTGACGGCGGTGAGGCCGATAAAAAGATACGCCTTATACTCTCAGAGGTCTCGCATCCGGAGATGTTCAAGCGCGAAGCCCATGGTAAATTTATCTTCTACAGCCCCTTTATCGCCTTGAGCCTTCAGCAGGCGCGCCTCTGGGGGAGTAAGTCCTTTGTATCAATCGGCGGCTCCGTAACTACGGCCATGTTTGATATGGGCGTAATGTTCGGCTGCGACCCTATAATATTTCTCGGCCAGGATCTTGCCTTTGATAAAAACATGACCCACGTTGGCGGAGGCGTTTACGATAAGCAGAGGATATCCATTGACAAGGATAAGGGGCTTGTCAGTGTAAAAGAGCATTATATATCAGGTCACCGGCGTACTATTACGCATAAGCTGCTGTGGCTGCAAGGTTTTAACGGTGAACCCGTAGCGAGCAAATACGACTGGGTAACCTTTCATCAGTGGTTTGAGCGTTATACTGCGCTGCTTAAAGAGCAGTTTCCCTCAATCCGTGTATACAACGCCACTGAGGGCGGGGCCTTTATAAAGGGCATGGAGCATACAACCCTCAAAGAGGTTATCAGAAGGCACCTGCAAAAACCCGTAGACGTGGACAAGATACTTCATCAAAGCGAGAGCACGCCCCCTGATGTAGACATAAGAGGGCTTATAGAGTCTTTTACAAAACTTCGAGACAGGGTAAGAATTGTTGAAAAACTCTCCGGGGAGATAATCAAGGGGGCCGGCGTACTTAAGGTTGATTTTATATCCAGGGGGCTTCGTACCGAGCTTAGCGGTAAACTTGACAGGATAAGGAGAAAGGAACGCAGGCTCTTTAAGGCTGTCTGCGAGGTCTCTTTTCTCTGGGAGGCCCTTGTTGAGTATACATACGACCTTAAGGAGTACCTGAAAGAGGATGAGGAGAGCTCAACAGAAGACCAGTTCAGAAAGGATATCGATCGTACTATACGCACATACAAGGAGGTACGTAAGATGTGTCTTCTTTTCCTGCCCAAGATATCAGATGCCCTTAAAAAGGTTCGGTGCTTGAATTTGGAGGGGCAAGCAGAGATGCCGGTTGCTGTTAATAAAAAGTGAAAAAAGCAAGAAAGGAGTCTCCTATGATTACGGAAATATACCTTGACGATGCCCGGCTGGATTTTAGCGGCGTAAAAGTAAGCTCTACCGTAGGCGATCTTGTTGATGCCGTGGAGTCTGATTTAAAACCCTTAAGGCGTTTTATTATGGAGTTATGGGTTGACGGCAGAAACGAGGGCGCTTTGTGGAAGGACGCCTCTGCTATTAATAAGCCCCTTAAAAGCTATGGCGAGTTACGGCTCTTTACGAGCGGCATTGACCACGTTGTACTGCAGGGTATATACACTGTTGGCGAGTACATTACCTTTATCTGCGAGCTCGCGATGAATATGACAGGCGCGCTCAGACGCGGCTCAGGCGAGATAGATAACTACCTTGGCGCTATTATTGAGAGCACCGGAGAGATGGTAAGGACCATGGACGCGCTCTATAAATGCGGCCTTGCTTACAGCATAGATGTATTTAAAGAAAATCCCCTAACCTATTACGAGGATATACTGCGGAATATGTCTGCGTTAAAGGACGCGAGGCTGGCCCTCGATAATGTGCTTCTTGCCGATATACTCGAATATGAGTTGACACCGCTCCTTAAAGAAATGGAGGAAAAGGTCTTCAGCCGAGGCGATATGTGAGCAGGTATTAAAGTTTCTTACCTTGCTGCCGATAAGGTTATTAAGAGTCCGGTGTTAAGTAGGGCGTAAAAGGAGGGATATATCAAAGAAGCCTTTTACTCTCCGGACAGTTAATTATCTGGCAGGGATGCCGTAACACACTAAGGAGGGTAAGAACATGGCTTTAACGATTAATACCAACATAGCTTCACTACTGGCGCAGCAGAACATCAGCTCTTCGAACGCGATGTTGAAGATAAGCGTTCAGAGGCTGTCATCGGGTCACAGGGTAAACAGCTCTGCTGATGACGCCGCCGGACTTGCAAGAGCCGACCAGCTCCGCAGTCAGTCCAGGATGATTCAGGCCGCCATGCGGAACGTCAATGACGGCGTAAGCGCGATGGAAATAAGTGATAAGGCCGCTGAGCAGGTTACAAGCATCATTACAAGGATGGGTGAGCTTGCTGCCAGCGCCGCACAGGGAACCCTTGATTCCAATGCAAGAACGTTCTTTAAGGATGAGTACGATAAACTCATAAGCGAGATAGACAGGATCGCCGGTACAACGGAGTTCGGAGGCTTCAAGCTCCTTAACGGCTCCATCTCCTCGCTTACCATGTTTATTGGTTTTAAGAACTCAGTTGACAACCAGCTCAGTGTAAGCCTTGTCGCCCTGACAAGCGCGGGCGCTACCGGTAACGTAGGTCTCAGTCTCTCCGCCGGAGCCCTCTCAAGCGTAACGGGCGCGCTTAACGCCCTTGATGCCGTAAGCGTCGCTCTTAACAGAATCAACAGCGCAAGGGCCGTATACGGCGCCACAACAAACAGGCTTAACGTTGCGCTGCAGAACCTTCAGGTAACATTCACTAACTTCCAGGCCGCTGAATCCAGGGTAAGAGATGCTGACTTTGCCTCGGAGACGGCCACTTTCACAAAGAACCAGATAATGGTTCAGGCAGGTATCTCCGTACTTGCTCAGGCTAATACACTGCCTCAGAGCGCGCTGCAGCTCTTAAGGTAGAGTTCCAGGCCGCATTAACATTTCCCCCTACGGGTGAGGTGGCCCGCGCCGCCTCACCACCCGCCTATGGGAGGGGGTGAGAGTTGATTTGAGCTGCATAACAGGGGAGAGAGGCCGATTATTTTAGTTAATGGGAGGATACCATGGCCATAACCGCTACAGGACTCGTCTCCAGTATTGATTACGATTCTATTATTCAGCAGCTTGTAAGTGTTAAGAGCCTGCCCGTTGATCAGCTTATAGCCGACAAGAAAAAGCTCGAACACACTCAATCCTCCTATACTACCCTGGCATCCCGTGTCACAGACCTTGAGACCGCTGCCAATGACCTTAAGACCCTTTCGGGTTTTGATTCATTTACTTCTTCGAGCAGCGATACCTCAATACTCGACGCCACAGCCGGCACTTCAGCACTTGCCGGTTCTTCGGTAATAGTCGTAAACGCTCTGGCAAAGTCGCATAAGATGGCCGCCGATGGTGTGGCCGCCTCTACTACGGTCGTAGCATCAGCCGCGGGTTCTTTTAATTTTACCGTGGGTACGGGAACCATGCAGTCCGTAGCCGTTGACGCCGCCACTACCGTTACGGGGTTAAGCGACGCCATAAACGCCCTTAACGCAGGCGTATCCGCGTCGGTGGTAAATGACGGCACCTCCTACCGGCTTGTACTTACCGCTAATTCCACAGGTACCGCTAATCAGATTACTATTAATCAAAACGATACAACCCTTGCCTTTAATACCACCCTGCAGGCTGCGCAGGACGCCTCTCTTACAGTGGACGGCCTTGCCGTTACGCGATCCTCCAACACCATAAGCGATGTTCTTACAGGCGTAACCCTTAACCTGAAGAGTACCGGGGCGTCGGCTCCGGTAACCGTGACAACATCGCGTGATGTAGGTGAGATTGAAAAAAAGATCGTGGCCTTTGTAGACAGGTACAATGCCGCGATGAGCTACATAAAATCAAATAACCGGTATGATATTGATACAAAGACAGGAGGCGCACTCTTTGGAGATCCCATTGCAAGGAGCGTCGCCGATGAACTCAGCAGGATAATGACCTCTGCCGTAAGCGGACTGCCAGATACCATGAACAGGCTCATCCATGTCGGTGTTACAAGAGACACTAATGGCGTAATGTCCCTTAACAGTGCTAAGCTTAAAGACGCCCTCAACACGAACTATAGCGACGTAGTGAATCTCTTTGTAGAAGGAACCTCCACCTCGGGTTTTGGTAAACTTGTATACGATTTAACAAAATCCATGAATGACAGCGTTGACGGCAGGATTACAAAAAAGCAGGAAGGTCTTGGAAGTAATATTGCTTCGCTTGTTACGCATATAACCTCCAAGGAGCAGGAGATAAGCGATTATGAGGCCTCTCTCAGGGTGCGTTTCTCACTCCTTGAGAGAACCCTTGCCGGCCTTAAGGCACAGGGACAATTTTTGAGCGCCGGATTTTAAAAAGGGGGTTGGATGAAAGGTATCAAGGCATATCAGAAGGTTCAGGTAATGACATCTGACAGGGTTCGCCTTGTTGTAATGCTTTACGAGGGTGTTATCAAGTTCAACAGGCTCGCGGCTCTGGCGATAAAAGACAATGATATAGAGAAGCGCAGCGAGTATATAAACAGATCCATCGCCATTATAAGCGAGCTATACAACGCTCTTGATATGCAGAGGGGTGAAGAGGTGGCCATTAACCTCCGGGACCTCTATCTGCACTCACTTACGAGGCTTGCCGAGGCAAATAATAAGAACTCTATAAGGATTATCGAGGGTGTTACGGCGCTATTCGCCGAGGTCAAAGAAGGCTGGGACGCTCTTGTGGCATCCGGCGCAGGGGCTGAAAAACCTTCAATTGAAGCGGGGGCTGGATATGGAGCTTGAGAACGCGGATAGAATTGATTTATTAAAGAGACTGCTCAATATCGCCAGGGCCCAAAAAGGACTTTTTTCTGAAAATCGTCTCACTGAGCTCGCGGGTTCCATCCTTGAACGCGATGAGATTATCTCCAGAATAAGTAAGATAAAGGCGGTGGAGGCGCAAAAAAATATGGAGCAAGATATTATAAAAGAGATACTTAACTTTGACTGCGATCTCCGGGTCTCTATGGAAGGCGCGCTTGAAGAAACCCGCCGGGAACTCCGGAAAGTATTACATTGTACCAGGGCGCACAGGGCCTACGCCTCGCCTATGGTTAACATGAAATTACAAAGGTAATCTAAAGATGGATAATGTCAATGAAAGAGAAGAGGTGATGTACATGGTTGGCATGATTTCTAATAATCGCGAGTATGTGAGAATAGATGACAGTATACCCATGTATTATGTGGCAAAACAAGGTGTCAATATTACAGATACCGCCGTGAATATCCGGGAGCTGAGGTCCTTTGCAAGAAAGGTGGAGGCCATCTCCTCAGACGACCCTGATATGTACGATCTTCTGATTGAGATAAACCAGAAGCTGAAAAAGCTCCTTACGCAGACCACCAGCGAACGCTGTTTTGAGATACCCGAGGCCCGTATAGATAACATAAGCGGCGGAGGTATTAAGATTCTATGCAATAAGCAGTTCAGTGAGGGCGATGAGCTTGCGATAAAATTATTTCTCCCTAATCAGACCCAGGACCTTGATGTCACAGGAGAGGTCGTCTGGGTATGCGATAATATCGAGGGGGGATGGAAGGTGGGGATAAAGTTTGTGGATATGGATGACAGGGTAAGGGAGAGAATTGTGCGGTATATCTTCGCCTGGCAGAGAAGGATGATACGGAGCGGTTCGAATAAGAAAGATGCCGGTACTCACTAAGCAATGTCTGATTAATTCAGACATTTGCGCCCTACAGGGATGTGCCGTGATTTTTAATCACTGTAAGAAAAATAAGTCTCCACTTTTTCTTTTTTCTCCCTGAATAATTCAGAGAGAAATTTTCAAAAGACCCCCGATGATCGTCATTGGGGGTCATTTTTTATCTACTGTAAAAATTATCTTAACAACTATGCAAAACAACTACCTGAAGATATCGTCTTCTGCCCCGGGTGAGTATTTGTTCTTCTGCACAAGAATACTTACACGCCTGTTGATGGGGTCAAAGGTATCTCTTCCGTTTAAGGGTACTACGTCTGCAAAACTCGATACCCTGGAGATGCGTTTCTCATCAAGGCCGTTCTTTATAAGCTCCCTTCTTGCGCTGTTGGCCCTCTCGGCGGCGAGCTCCCAGTTCGTATGCTCCTTATTGGCGAACTTGAAACTGTCCGTATGTCCCTCGATGGCTATCTTGTAAGGCATCTTCTTTAGAGATTCAGCGAGGACCTTGAAGACCTCCTCGCCCCTCTGTACAAGCCTTCCGCCGCCGCGCTCAAACATTGGGCTGTCATCAAGGTCTACAAGCTCAAGTCTTACCCCGTCGTTAGTTGAAAATATAAGTATCTGATCCTTTAATTCACGCAGGTGAGTGTTAATTGATTTTGTAAGCAGAATACTCAGGCTGCTTGACGAGCTGGAGCTTGGTTTGGGCGTCGTAACCTCCGATGCCTTATTTAGCAGGACAGGATTACCGCTCATGATGGAGACGCCTTTACCGCCGCCGGCCTCGGTACCCTCAAATATAGTATAACTCCTGAAGTACTCGGCCATGTCTTTCTTGGCCTCAATGCTCATCATGGCCACAAGCCAGAGCACCATGAAAAAAGCCATCATGGCCGTTACAAAGTCGGCATAGGCAACCTTCCACGCTCCGCCGTGGTGGCCGCCGCCATGCCCTTTTTTAATGACCTTCTTAATTATTATGGGCTGAGTCTCGTTGCTTTCCATTACCAGACCTTATTATTTTTTGTTTTTCTTGATAGCGTCCTCAAGATCCTTGAAGGATGGCCGCGCCCCGCTGAATATTGTCCTTCTTCCGGCCTCTACCGCCATCTGAGGCGGCAGCTCCTTGGCAAAGGCCAGAAGCGCTATCTTTATGGTCTCTATGTATTTGCCGTCCTCTCTGTTCTTGTGCTCAAGGTGGCTGCCAAGGGGACCAACTACACCGTAACTCAGAAGTATTCCCAGAAATGTCCCTACAAGTGCAGCGGCAACGCTGTGCCCGATGACCTCTGGGCCTTCACTCATCTTACCCATGGTAATGACAATCCCGAGCACCGCCGCAACAATACCGAATCCCGGAAGGGCATCGCCAACCTTGGTGATGATGCCGGGGGTAACAGCAGCCTCCTCGTGGTGACTGTCCATCTCAATATCCATTAGATCTTCCATCTCCGTAGGCTTAATGCCTATGATAAATACCCTCAAGTTATCGCATAGGAAATTCAGAGCATGGTGATTTTTCATGATATCCTTACAGCCTTTGAAGAGGGGACTGGTTTTTGGGCTCTCCACATCTTTTTCTACAGATAGCAGGCCCTCTTTTTTTATCTTTGAAAAAATACCGTATAATAGCGTTAGTAGTGAAATGTAATGGCTCTTCTTGAGAGTACTCCCTTTTATGATGGCCGGGATGGCCTTAAAGACGTCTTTTAAGAGATTTGACGGGCATGAGACAACAAGAGAGCCAATGGCCGCTCCGCCGATGGTAATGAGCTCCGCTGGCTGTATGAGAATAGAAAAGTTACCTTCCTCCATTGTGTAACCTGCGATTATGGCACCAAAAACTACGACTAATCCTATTATGGGAAACATTATAATTCTACCTTATTAATATTAGTATTACGCCATCTTGCCGCCAATATTTCACCGCTGAGAACTCTGCCGTCATAGTTGTCTCACTATTTAAAACATCGGATGCATGGAGCAAAACTTTACATAAAAATCCCCTTTCAGCTCTCTTGATTTTTCTCTCTAAAGAGGTATCCCTCTCGTAAAACGTCACGCAAAACTTCACGCAAAACTTCACGGCACCGCATGGCACAGCCTCTGTGTCACAAATTAGACTATTTAATTTTCATATTGACAGTCCCGCACCTTTAAAGTACAATATTTTTACACCTCGGATATCTCACCCAACTCTGGCATGCTCAACATCACGCAATCGCACCTGGGCTAAAATCGCACCTGGGCCAACATTGCACCTGGGCCAACATTGCACCTGGGCCAACATTGCTCCTGGGCTACATTGCATCGGGGCTACATTTCAACTCGACTACATCACACCTTGGTTAAATTGCACATGGGTCTAAGTTTCATCGGGCCTGATTTGCCTCTCGACTAAATTGCATCTTGGCCAAAATTGCTCCTGGGCTATATTTCAACTCGACTAAATCACACATGGGTCTAAATAACACCGGGGCCTAAGTTGTACCTGAGTCTGAATTGCATCAGGGATTGGCAGTCTTCATCTCGTTGTCTTTAAAAACCACTCATCACTGAAGATTCATCGCGGCATATTACTAAATACTTTCATCTTGAGATACATCCTCGATATCATATTCTTATAAAAGGAGATATGGATGAGGAAAAGGAATGTTCTATTAGTCGAAGAGGATGGCTCGATGTCTAAGTTCCTTAAAGAAAATTTTCGCGCCGAGGATTATTTTGTTAATACAATAAAAAAACCCGATGCCGCGATAAGCTACATCAGAAGAAACGCCCCCAACGTTGTAATAGCCGATCTTAACATCTCGGATATAAATGATATAGAGTTCGTCCGTGCAATAACAGGTGCCAGCTCCAGTACGAGCGCCGTTGTTATTCCCAGCGACGGCTCTATAAAAAAAGCCATGGATGCATTAAACGCCGGAGCTTTTTCATATATCAAAAAACCCTACAATAAAGTCGAGGTCCTCGTAACCATTGAGAAGGCCTTTGAGGTGAGTGAGCTTACTGCTGAAAATCTCAGGCTTAAAAGAAACATAAGCCGTAAGCTAATAGACCGTATCCTTGGCACCAGCGACAAGATAGAACATGTTAGAAGCATCATTAACAAGGTAGCAGATACGGACTCCACTGTTCTTATCCTCGGCGAGTCCGGTACAGGTAAAGAGATAGTGGCTCGGGCCCTGCATTTTGGGTCCAACAGGTCCAGTGAGCCCTTTGTACCCATAAACTGCGGCGCCATCCCCGAAGACCTCCTTGAGAGTGAGCTCTTTGGTCACGAAAAAGGCGCCTTTACAGGGGCTATAGCCACGAAGATAGGCAGGTTCGAGGCCGCCAACGGCGGAACGGTCTTTCTTGATGAGATAGGTGATATGAGCCCCGGCCTGCAAGTCAAAATACTGAGGGTTCTGCAGGAAAAGGAGTTCGAGAGGGTTGGCGGAAGAAAGACTATTAAGGTAGACATCCGAGTTCTGGCCGCCACTAATCAGAACCTCACCAAGGCCATCAAGGAGAAAAAATTTCGTGAGGATCTCTATTACAGACTTAATGTAATCCCGATAGATATGCCCCCCTTAAGGGAGAGAAAAGAAGATATACCTGTCTTCATCAAACATTTTCTCAAATCAATTTCGAAGTCAAAGAATAAAGACGTAACCAAAGTGTCTCCAAATGCTATGAGGCTCTTTGAGGAGTATGAGTGGCCCGGTAATGTACGTGAGATGGAAAATGTTATAGAGAGGATCGTTGTTCTTAAAGAAAAAGGCGAGGTGGTGGAAAACGATCTCCCTGATAACATCAAAAAGGCTACGATTCTCCTCTCAAGAAAACACGTTAAGGGCTTTGATTACCGTGTCTATATCTCCCCTGAGGGGCTTGACTTTAATTCCGTTGTAGATAAGTTCGAGACGGACCTGATTATCAACGCCCTGGGCATGGTGCATGGCGTTAAGAAAAACGCGGCCAAGTTCTTGAAGCTCAACAGGACAACCCTTATAGAAAAGATGAAGAGAAAAGGGCTGAGACTCGATTCCTGAGGGGTAAACTCCTGAGGGTCAAGCTCTCAACACATTGTGGGTGTCTGTCTTATGACGTCGGGCTCTTTACTGCGGCCTAATCCGTAAAATCTCCATTTCATATCGCCGTAACAGGCCAATTATCCATAAGAAAAACGGCTTTTTCTCAATAGATGCCACGGGGCTTTCCTCGTGGCATGTTTGTTGCTTCTTCTTATGACATGGAGGAGTCACGGTGCTGAAGTATATTCTGTATATAATCATAATACCTCTTTTATCTATCTCTACCTTCTTGCCGGCCTCTGGCGGAGACAAGGGAGATATTCTCTCAACAAGGGCGGGTGAGCACAGAGATTTTCACAGGCTTGTGATAGAGCTCGGAAGCGAAGCCGGGTATCGTACAAAAAAAACCGGCAGGACCATTGAAGTATCAGTTCTTGGTATAGAGTCCAAGGGATTTAGCGGCGGTAACGCCGGAACGGATTTATTTAGACTCACAAAGGTATCTACGAAAAGTGATGGTGATACCCCTGTTACGAGTTTTTTTGTTGAACTTAAGCAGAATATGGCTCGCGTCAGGTACTGGACTATGGATAAGCCATACAGAATTGTTGTGGATATGTATCCCGAAAAAGCACATACACCGGCGCCTGCCGCCACGGTCACACACTCCAATGTAAAGAAGTCTCACCTTGCCGGAAAATCTAATTTTGTAAAGCCAAAGACAAAAAAAAACCAGGAAGAAAAGTTTACACTTAAGCCTTACAGCAAGGAGGGAAAACATACGCTTCTCTACAATAAAGGTTGGAGATGGAGGTATAGAGTGGCTACGGTGCAGCGCCTCACGGATTACTATTACGGTAATATCCCTGACCCCGCCCTTGATACGATAGGTGAGTATCTTCCAATAACTCACCTAAAGGGTTGGACAGAGGGTATGGATGCCGTGGGTTATCTCAGAACTCTTACTGAAGAGGGGCAGATGCCTCGTGCCAGGACGCTTCAGGATATAATCTTGCTTATCAAAAAAGACGTATCTAATACTTATGTAGAGACAGACCTCTTAAGTATCCCTGAGAACGGCCTTACACCGATGGTACACTTTCTTATTGCTTCGTCTTATGAGAGAGAGGGGCTCTATCCTGAGGCCATGGCCTTTTATGGCATGGCCTATGAGGCTAAGAGTGTGAAAAAGCTCCATGCCTCGGCCGCCCTTGGCAGAGGGCGTGTACTCTTTTTTTCAGGCAGGGTAAGCGAATCAAGAGAGTGGTTTAAAAAGGCCCGTAAAGATGGTTCTAAAGAAGCCGCTGCGTGGCTTGCTGATTCGCTTTTTTTAAAAGGAGAGCTCAAGACCGCATGGTCTTATTACGAAAAGCTTGATAATTTCACAGACCCTCTAAGTCTCATGGGACTTGCAGACCTGAAGATGATGCGTGGTGATTACAAGGGGGCGGGCATTATATTCAAGGGGCTTGGAACACGCTTTAGAGGTCAGTCCCTTATAGAGTCTTTTTTTGCCTTGAGAGAGACTGACACCATCCTGGCCGGCGGTAATATTGACGAGGCTGTTACGCGTTATACCAAAATTCAAAAGAGAGGCGATGGCGAGGGGGCTGCCATGGCCATGCTCGCCCTTGCGGATTATTACTCCCATGACGACCATATACTTATAAAGTCCAGAGACCTCTATAGAGAGGTGGCGGGCGCAAGGACCATAGGATCCTCTGAAGCCCTCTTGTCCCTTGCCGGTGTCCTTGAAGACTTAAAGGAGCATGGCGAGGCCATGAAGGCCCTTGACGATTTTTTTATTCTCTATCCTTTTGCCACCGGCGCAGAGATGATGGGGCTGCTGCGCTCTAAGACAGCTTATAACTGGCTTAAGGAGCTGTATAAGCAAAAAAAATGGCTTGAGGTGGTAACCGTTAACTATCGTTATGGCCACTGGATCTCATTTGGCAAGAGGGCGGAAAATTTTCTGAGGGTGGGTGAAGCGCTCTACAGAGTAGGGCTTACTCCTGACGCGGTTATGGCACTTGGCAAAGCCGGTAAAATCGGCCGCCGGGATATAAGAGTGAAGGCAAACCTCTCATTGGCACGTATCTATCTTGATCAGAGAGACTTTAACTCGGCGGCTAAGCTTCTTGAGGACACAAGGGGCATCTCCTCTGCAGCCGAGAACGCATCTCTCTGGGCTGAGTATTATATTGAGACTCAGTACCTGAAGGGTAATTATAAAGAGGTGATAAGTCTTGGCAGCGGCAGGACGGGGGCTAATTGTCTTCTCATGAGAGCCGGAGCCAATAAGGCGCTTGGCAGGTGGCGCGAGGCTAAGGCTCTTTATTCACGGGCCATTAAGGAGTACAAAAAAATCAATGACAGGGCAGGACTTTTGGAGGCAAAGACAGGGTACGGAGACGCTCTCTTTATCTCCGGAGGATACGCCGCCGCCGCGGTGGCTTACTCCGAGGCGGCTGCAATGGCGGATAATCTCTCTCTTGCCGCTGATAGATGGGCAAGGTACCGTTTATCACTTAGCTACGCAGGCGCCGGCATGGACGAAGAGGCGGTGCGGGCGGTAAGTGAACTTAAGAAGAAATATAACTCCTACGGCGAGTGGGCCGAGGCCCTTACCATAGCGCAAAACAGGGGACAATAGAGATGCAGATGAACGAGAGTATTGATAAGGCCTTCCTGAACAGGGCCTTCAGGGAATTTGAGGAGTCCTCGCGAAAGCTTGAGCGGCAGTACGAGATGTTAGGTGATAAATTCGGTGAGCTTGAACGAGAGTTCTCCGGAAAGAATAAGGCCGAGCAGAGGACGGCGCGCCTTGCGGCCATGGGAGAGATGGCCGCCAAGATTGCCCATGAGATTAGAAACCCTATGGGCTCCATACTGATATTTTCAACCCTGCTCTGCCGTGAGCTATCGGGTCAGACCGAGAATCAGCAGCTCGCAGGACATATCCTTGACAGTGTGAGGAACCTCGACCGCATACTCTCGGATATGCTTGTATTCTCCAACGGCCCCGAGCCTAATATGGATTTTATCGAGATAAGGGACGTCTTGGAAGATGCCCTGACCGCATGCTCGGGACGCTGCGGTGATAACGTAGAGATAATTCGTTCCTACAGCGGCAGCACGAGGACTCGCGCAGACGCGGGGCTGCTTCGTCAGCTCTTCCTGAACCTCTTTTTTAACGCCATTGACGCCATCGGCAAGGATCGGGCCTCGATAAAAATAGCCACCTCTGTAAGAGAAGATAAAATACTTGAGATTACCATAGAGGACACGGGATGCGGCATGGATGAGAGCATAGAAGACAGGGTCTTTGATCCTTTTTTTACCACACGCCCGAGCGGCACAGGTCTCGGCCTTGCCATAGTGGCGTCCATTGCCACGGCTCATGGCGGCGAGATAACATGTTCATCCGTAGCCGGTGAGGGCACGAAGTTCAGGTTATCTCTGCCGTGGTCTGAAGAGGCACAGGAAGAAGTACGGGTAGAATCATAAGAGCCCCTTTTTTATATGGAGGTCTTACATGGAGGATATACTTGTTGTTGATGATGACCTTGGCATGATGACGGCCCTTAACGAGGCCCTCTGCCGTAAGGGGTACAGGGTCTCTACCGCCGCTTCAGGTAGAGAGGCCCTTGATATGTTTCATGCCGGGAGGTACGGGCTCGTAATAAGCGATATGAAGATGCCGGGCATGGACGGTATGGAGTTAATGAAGGGGGTGAAGAAGATAGAGCCCACTACGCCGGTGCTATTAATCACGGCCTTCGGAACGGTAAAAAAAGCCGTTGAGGCGGTAAAGGAGGGCGCTCTTGATTTTATTCAGAAACCCTTTGACCTTGAGCTTCTAGAGAGCCTTGTAGATAAGACCTTTGCCGGCCGAAGAGGCAGCGGCGGAAAAAGCGGGGCCCGGGTCATGCCCACGAGCTCTCCGGTGATGAGCAAGACCCTTGCCTTTGCAAGGATAGCCGCGGGCAGCGACGCTACCGTGATGATAAGCGGAGAGTCCGGCACAGGTAAGGAGCTCATGTCAAGGTTCATTCACGATGAGAGCGCAAGGAGAGACGCTCCTTTTGTAGCCGTTAACTGCGCATCCATCCCTGACGGGCTCCTTGAGAGCGAGTTATTTGGTTTTGAGAAAGGCGCCTTTACAGGGGCTAATGCCGCCCGCGAGGGTAAGTTTGAACAGGCCGATAAAGGAACTATCCTCCTTGACGAGGTGAGCGAGATGGATGTAAGGCTTCAGGCCAAGCTCCTGCGCGTTATTCAGGAGAGGGAGGTAGAGAGGCTTGGCGCAAAAAAGGTAAAAAGCCTTGATATCAGGATTATCGCTACTACCAATAGAGACCTGCGAAGTGAGGTCACGGAGGGCCGCTTCAGAGAAGACCTCTTCTACCGCCTTAATATCTTTCCCATAGTAATCCCGCCGCTCCGCAACAGGAGCGAGGATATAACATTTCTGGCCCATGGGTTCATGAAGAGGTTCAGCGCACGGTATAAACGCCACCTTACCTCTATCGACGCCGGGGCTATCGCTTACTTGAAAGAGCGGCAATGGCCTGGAAACGTAAGGGAGCTTGAAAATACCATAGAACGCTCAGTGCTTTTAAGCAGCGGCTCGGTCCTTAGTAAAGAGCACCTGCTCCTATGTACCGGTCACGGCGGCGCAGATGAGGCCAGCCGGGGTGTAACGGCCTCTACGGGGCCTTCATTACAGGGCATAACCATTAAGGATGTGGAGAGGGACCTTATATACAAGACACTCGATGATACAGGAGGCAACAGGACAAGGGCCGCCATGAGGCTTGGCATTTCAATTCGTACACTTCGGAATAAGCTCAAGGAGTACGGCGCCGCTGCCCCGCCTTGAGGCAGGATCATTCACGCGGCAGGGAAGATTATTCCATATAACATAGGGTTATTTATTTAATTGATAGTAAAAGCAGCCCCTTTGGCTCGGTATGAATCTTGCAATTAATATCCCTGGCAGCCACTGTTATGGTCTCCGGGTCCTGGATCTAAAGGAGATAGGCGCAGGGATCTTGGGCGTATATGGTTGGCAGATGAGCAGGAGGATGGTAAGGCAGGCATATGTGGCTGGCAGATGAGTAGGAAGATGGTGGAGAGGTTAATGAGGGCGGGTATTTTGAGCCGGCTGGCCTTGATGAGGTATTTTTAGTTAGTTAAAAAATTATCTTTCCTGTTAAAGAGGATGAGATGGATTATATGTTCGGAACTACGATAGGGCTGCTCACAAGAAATCTTGATGTACGGGCGGCCGAGCAGAGGGCCATAGCCTCCAATATAGCCAATAACGAGACGCCCGGTTATCGCGCGAGGGATGTGGACTTTAAGTCCGCCCTCGGCGGGGCCATGAATAATTCAAGAGAGCGGGTAAGCCTCCGCGGCACCAATCCTCGTCATCTTGGCACGGCAGGGATAGAGCAGAAGATAAAACTTGTGGATAGACCCTATGAGGATAATGGTTTTGATGATAATAGCGTGGATATAGAAGACGAGATGGCGCGGCTCTCAGGCAACTACATGATGTACAACGTCTCGTCCAAGATACTGAGGAAAAAGTTTCATCTCTTAAGAACAGCAATAAAAGAGGGGAGGTAGTGCATGAATGATATCTTTTCCGTAATAGCCTCGGGCATGAAGGCCCAGAGGGTAAGGATGAATGTTATATCGAGTAATCTTGCTAACGCTAACAGCACCGGAGGTGTCTCGGGCAGGCCGTACCGCAGAAGAGACGTTGTCTTTGACTCTGTAAAAGAGAGGCCTGGTTTTTCTGATGTTATGCGGACCGTGGGCGGCTCCTCTCTCGAAGGCGTACGCGTCTCATCCATAGTAGAAGACAGCAGGCCCCTTAAGAAGGTCTATGAGCCGGGCCACCCCGGGGCTGATTCAGACGGTTACGTAAAGTACCCTAATGTAAACGCAGCCGAGGAGATGGTCAATATGATTAGCGCTTCAAGGAGTTACGAGGCCAATGTAAACGCCTTTAAGGCTACTCGTGAGATGCTCATGCGGGCCATGGAGATAATTCAATAGGGTTGAAGAATAACACTTCAGGGAGAAGAGCATGGTAGATGCGATAAAGGGTGGGCTTAATACAGCGGTGGATCCCGCCGCGCTTAAATCAAAGGTGACAGGCGCTGAGAAGGGCGGCTTTGAGAGCATGCTTAAGGATAGCCTGCAGAAGGTTAATACCCTTCAGGGCGAGGCCGATAAAAGCATAGAGGGCCTTGCCTCAGGCAAGGTAAAAGACCTTCATGAGACTATGATAGCTATAGAAAAAGCGGACCTTTCATTTAACCTCATGGTGCAGGTGAGAAACAAGCTCATCGCGGCCTATGAAGAGGTTATGAGGATGCAGGTATAACCTCATGGCGCCCGTATCAAAACAGCTCAAGGCAATGAGTTCCATGAAACTCGGTCTCCTTATGACGATAGCCGTCATTACGGCGGGGGGCATTATTTTTCTTGTCTCATGGAGTTCGCGTACGGAGTACGGTGTTCTTTTTGCAGGTCTGGACTCAGGTGACGCCGGCCGGATTATCGCCAAACTCGGCGACAAGAATATACCTTATAAGATTGACGGCGGAATTATCTCCGTGCCTGAGGATAAGATACACGAGACACGGATGGAGCTTGCCGGGGACGGGCTGCCCGGAGGCGGCGGTGTTGGTTTTGAGTTATTTGACAAGGGGAACTTCGGGCTCACGGATTTTGTTCAGAGGATAAACTTCCGCCGCGCCATGCAGGGAGAGCTGTCACGGAGTATCTCGCGGATTAAGGGCGTACGTTCTGCCCGTGTGCATCTTGTTATGCCCGAGAAGGGTGTCTTTCTTGAAGAGGAAAAAAAGGCCCGCGCCTCTATCGTCTTGATGCTCCGTCCCGGCGCGCGCCTTAGCGGCGGTGATGTCAAGGCGATTGTACACCTTGTAGCAGGCGGGCTGCAGAACCTCAGCCCCTCGGATGTGACCATCGTGGATACAGAGGGCAGGCTCCTTACGGCAAGCGGTGATGATGAAGACGGTAGTGGTTTTAGCGCAACGCAGATGGATTACAAGAAGAGGGTTGAGGCCGATATAGCTACCCGTGTTCAGTCCATGATTGAACGCGCCTTTGGTAACGGTAATGCCGTGGCTCGCGTCTCAGTGGAGCTTGAGAGACGCCGTGTTGACAGGACTGAGGAGATTTACGACCCCGACAGCCAGGTTGTACGGAGCGAGCAGAGGACAAAAGAGAGCGTGGGAGGCAGCGGAGGCGGCGGCGGAGTCCCCGGTGTGCTTTCCAACCTTCCCGGTAAGGGCGGCAAGCGTAGCGGCAGCGTGGGTTCTTTCTCGAAAAAAGAGGACGAGGTCCTTAACTACGAGCTCAATAAGGTGGTAAAGCGTGTCGTCGAGCCCTTTGGCCAGATAAAAAAACTCTCAGTCTCTGTCCTTGTTGACGGCAGTTATGCCCCCCTTGCCGCGGACGCCGCCGAGGGGGCAAAGAGAAAATACATAGCGCGCACCCCAGAGGAGCTCGGTAAGATTACGGCCATGGTAAAGGGAGCCGTTGGTTTTGATGAAGAGAGGGGAGACACGGTAAGCGTGGTGAATATTCCTTTTGAGGATACTCTGCCCCTTGCCGAGGCCACTCTTCCTGAAGAGGCCCCGCCCATGCTTGAGAAGGTCATGCCCATGGCCGTTAAATATGGAAGCGTGGCCCTTAGCGTAATCTTCTTAATATTCTTTGTCTTAAGGCCCATTATCAAGCGTCTGACAATGGAGAAAGACGCCCTTGAGGCCATTGGAAAGAGTTTCCCCATGGCCTTTGACGGCTCCGGGCATGCCCTTGAATCCGGGGCCGATGAAAAATTAGAGGCAACGGATAAGCTTAAGCAGTTGGTAATGGAGAATCCGAGGCAGGCCGCTATGGTCATCAAGGGTTGGATGCAGGAGAGGTAAAAGAAGAAAATCGTGGCTAATATAAAGGGTGTAGAGAAAGCGGCGGTACTGCTTATCAACGTAGGTGAGAACCTGGCAGCTGAGGTTATGAAGTTTCTGAGCCACAGAGAGGTTCAGGATGTAAGCGAGAATATCGCCCGTATGGAGTCTATCGACGCTGATGTTGGCGCAGAGGTAACAAGGGATTTCCTCTCAACCTCTGAGGAATCGGGCCTTGCCGTGCAGGGCCTTGAGTTCGCGAGAAACGTTATCGAGAACACCTTTAGCCCTGAAAAAGCAAAACGCGTCCTTGAGCAGATCGCCAAGGAGACAGAAGGCGACGGCATAAAGGCCCTTGCTTACATGGACCCAACTGCTGTGGCGAATATGGTAAGGGGCGAGCACCCGCAGATAATAGCCATAATCCTTGCCCTTATGCCGCCGGAGCGCGCATCCCTTGTAGTAAAGCAGCTGCCGGAAATCCTCATGGGAGATGTTATGCAGAGGGTAGCCGTAATAGAGACCATACCGCAGGCCGCCTTAAACGAGATAGAGGCAGTTGTAAGGGAACAGGTTCTTGATACCGATGACTCGCCGGGAGACCTTGTAGAGGGCGTTAAGCTTGCCGCCGAAATACTTAATCAGATGGAGTCCGCAACAGAGTCCTCGATAATCGAGTTCATAGACAAATCGAGCCCAGAGCTTGCCACGAAGATTCAGGAAAAGATGTTTGTCTTTATCGATCTCCTTGAGATGGACGACAGGTCCATGCAGGCTATATTGAAAGAAGTAGATACGGAGTCTCTGAGCATAGCCTTAAAGGGCGCTGATGAGACTTTGGCCGAGAAGTTCTTTAAGAATATGTCGGAGCGGGCCGCGGATATGCTCCGTGAAGATATTGAGACACGGGGGCCCGTAAGGGTAAGCGATGTAGAGGCCGCGCAGATAGCCGTTGTAGGCGTTGCCAGAAAACTTGAACAGGACGGCACAATCATGAGAGCGGGAAAGCAGGGAGACCTTATAGAGTAGGGTCTCGTTTTATAAAGGGGATTTGTAAAATAATGAGAGGGGATTACGTGTCATCAAATGTTTTTAAGGGTACGGAAAAAGGGGCCGGAGAGGCATCTGCTCTTGTATTTGAGAAGCTCATAGACAGGAGGGTCTCACAGAGAAGGGCCGAGGATAAAGACGGAGGGGAGAGAAGGTGTAATGAGACCTACAGAATGGCCTTCGCCGATGGTGAGAAGGCCGGTTTTGAGGCGGGGATGCGAGAGGCCGCAGGTCTTTGCAGGGGACTTGAGGCCATCATGGGTGAGATAGGGGAGTTTAAGAAAGAACTCTTTGGCGAGTGCGAGCACGAGGTTGTGGAGCTGGCCATGAGCGTAGCGCGCAAGGTAATCCAGAGAGAACTCTCTTTGCGTGAAGACAGTATTGTTTACGTGGTAAAGGAGGCCCTGAAGGCCGCCGTTACTAACGGTAAGATTCTGATAAGGCTTAACCCCGCTGATATGGAGATGATTAACGGCCATGGCAAGGATTTTCAGAGATTCACAAAGGGGTTTTCAGCCGTAGCCATTGAGGGTGATGAGGGCGTAAGCAGGGGCGGCTGCATAATCGAGACGGATTCCGGCGAGGTGGACGCTACGATAGAGGGTCTGCTTGATGAGGTTGTTGGTCTTCTGAAAGAGAGCTGACGGGCAGCCGGGGGCAGCGTTAGTGGTGGTGGAATGGGATGGGGGATCTGAGCTGAGAGAGCAGAGGGGCGCCGGGGTATGCGGGGGGGGGATGAGAGTAGAGTCTCTTCTGAAGATTACTCTGTTGTTTTGAGATTTATGGCCGAGGTTCTTTTTATCTAAAAGAGATGGAGGTCTTGTTCTGTACTCAGGGGCCCTTAAGAAAAGACTTGCAAATTGTACAGAGTCAGTAAAATCCATGCGTCCCGTAAGGGTTAACGGCAGGGTCACGCGTGTCGTGGGGCTTATTATGGAGGGCATAGGTTTTGGCGCCTCAGTGGGGGAGATTTGCAGGGTTTATCCCAGAGACGGCATGGGGAGCCTTGACTGCGAGGTAGTGGGTTTTGCAGGTGAGAGGATACTGCTCATGCCCCTTGGCGAGGTCTTTGGCGTGGGGCCGGGCAGTAAGATAGTGACGAAGAGAAATAGCGCCAGAGTAAAGGTGAGCGAGCGGCTCCTTGGCAGGACACTTGACGGCATGGGGCTTCCCATAGACGGCCTTGGCGAGGTGGCGCCTGATATGGAATACCCCCTCTATAGCGCGCCCGATAACCCCCTTACAAGAAGACGTATTGAGAAACCACTTGACGTGGGTATTAAGGCGTTAAACGGCCTTCTTACAGTGGGCAGAGGTCAGAGGATAGGGATATTCGCGGGGAGCGGCGTGGGAAAGAGCGTTCTCATGGGCATGATGGCAAGGAATACCTCGGCAGATGTTAATGTCATAGCCCTTGTGGGCGAGAGGGGCCGTGAGGTAAAGGAGTTTTTAGAAAAAGACCTTGGCCCCGAGGGGCTTGCCCGCTCCGTAGTGGTTGTGGCCACCTCGGACCAGCCTCCCCTTGTACGGATGCGCGCCGCATTCATGGCAACGGCCATCGCCGAGTACTTTAGAGACAAGGGCCGTGATGTCCTTCTTATGATGGACTCTGTGACAAGGTTTGCCATGGCGCAGCGGGAGGTGGGCCTTGCCGCCGGAGAGCCTCCGGCCACGCGCGGTTATCCGCCCTCGGTCTTTACCATGCTGCCAAAATTACTTGAACGCGTAGGCACCTCAAGCACTGAGGGGACTATAACGGGTTTTTACACTATTCTCGTAGTGGGTGATGATATACACGACCCTGTGGGAGATACTACGCGGAGCATCCTTGACGGCCATGTGGTCTTATCGCGCGCTATAGCCTCGGGCGGGCATTACCCTGCCATAGACGTGCTTGAGAGCATCAGCCGCGTAATGATAGACGTAGTCCCGCCATGGCATATGGAGGCCGCAGCTAAGGTGCGAGCCCTTATGGCCTCTTACAAAAAGGCCTACGACCTTATCAGCATAGGCGCATATAAGGACGGAAGCGACCCCGAGGTAGACAGGGCTATAAAGGCCATAGGGGAGATAAACAGGTTTCTTCGTCAGGGTATAAGCGAGAGCGTCAGCTTTGATGAGACCCTTGCCATGCTGCTTTCTATCTCCGGCGAGTTCGGGGCGGTCTCTTAACCATTGTGAGATACTAAGGTGATGTTATGAAAAAATTCAGCTTTAATCTGGCCCCGCTTCACAGGTACAGAAGCAGTATCGAGGAAGCTACCATGAGAGAGTTCTCAAGTGAGCTCAAGAGGTTTAATGATGAGCAAAATGGTGTGCTGCGCCTTAGAGAAGAGAGAGCTCGCCTTGCCGCCGAGATAGACAACCTTAAGCAGAGCGGTGACAAAAAGCTTGAGCTCGCGCTCTACGCCACCTATATAGCGGACCTTAAGGAGTTTATTCAGGAAAAAGAAACCCTTCTTGAGGCCTGTAAAAAAGAGCTTGAGATAAAACGGGCCGCCTTAATAGAGGTAATGAAAGACCGCAAGGTCCTTGATGTTATGAGAGAAAAATCACATGAGAAGCATAACCTCGAGTCAAAGCGTGCCCGCCAGAAGATACAGGACGATATAGCCGGAAGAAGGTTTTTTTTCGGAGGTGATAAAGATGAGAAATAAGGTTATTGCCGCTCTTATTATACTTAAGCTCTCCATTCTTAGTACGTGGTTTATTACAACCTTTGATCCCTTTTCCCCGGGTATTGTATCGGCGGGTCTGCCGCCGGAGACCGCAGTATCATCTCATATAACAGAACAGAGGCCTCCCTCTACGGATAAAGCCCTTATTCTCGCTATTCAGCGAAAAGACAGGGAACTGCGTATTAGAGAGGATGAACTTAATGAGAGAATGACCCATCTTGCCGATGTAAGGGGCGATATAGAGACGAGGGTAAAGGAGCTCAAGGGCCTGATAAAAGACCTTAAGAGAGTGAGTGCGAAAATTGATACCTTTAACAACGGCAAGGCCAGGCACCTTGTTAAGATATACGAGAGTATGACGCCTCAGGACGCCGCCGCGAGGATAGAGCGTCTTGACGATGCCATGGCCGCCTCCATACTCGGCACCATGAGAGAGAAGGTAGCCGGTAAGATTCTGGGGTTCGTTAACGTGGAAAAATCCGTAAAGATAAGCCGTGTGCTGAAAAAAGACATCAGGTAAGCGCGGAGGGAGGATGGAACGGGGAGGTACGTCTTAGTCCGGTAGCGGAGAATATTTAATGAGATAATTTTTATCAATAGGCAGGCCGTAAACTTACAGGGCCCCCGCGCGATTAATGACCTCTTTAATGAGGCAAAGATTGCCCGGGGGTCTTTTTTTTGCCCCTTTACCGGCAGATAATGCCATAAGTGTTAATATGAAGCTAATCTTATAAGTATTTGATAAACATGATTTTTGTAACTTAAAATACTTCTGGCACGGCCGTTGCTAAAGATACTGTTGAGATGAATGGAATGATTGCTACTCTCTTTTATTTAAAGGACAGACGGGATTGATATGAGCAACGCATTAATACCGGCATTTATAAAAACCGTGCCTCAAGCTGCGAAAGCCTCTTTTTCGGGGTCTCCGGTTTTGGCTAAGGCAGAGGTCGGCGGCAAGGCACTTATGAGGGGTGATTTCAAAAAAAGTCTTGAGGGGCTCGGGAAAAAACACTCCGATGCGCCTGGACCCTCTGGACCCGGAGACGCCGGTTCTGCACAGGCAGAGGGGGCTTTCGGGGAGAGGGGCGGGGCGGCCCCGGCGCCTGGTAAGATAAAGCCCGTATCTTCTCATGATAATACCAGTGGCAAGGCCGGGATAAAAGGTAAGGATAGAGGCAGGCACCGTGATAAGTCCGGTAAGAGGCGGATTCTGGCACCGGGCCGAGAGGACGGGGTATTCTTACAGAGTCCTCTGAATATTGCTCCGAAGGGCACGTCAGCAAGGCAGAGTCCTTATGTAAAAACCTCTGCCGCCCCTAAACCCTTTGCCGCTTCTTCGGGCCATGGCGGCCTTTATTTTACGTGGTCTGCTTCTTCGGAAGGGTCTATTGAGGGCGCCCGTTCTAACCGGACCGTGCTTGGCCATAAAAAGGGTAAAAAAGGCACAGGTAAAGGAGGCCTGGTCCATAAGGGAGTAAAGGATAAGATAAGCGGAGAGTCAGTCAAGGGGCCCTTGAAAAAGGCCTCTCTAAAGGTCTTTGTAAGAGCAGATGGAGTCAAAGCCGCTAAGGCGGCCCCTGGCAAGGTTAGGGATGGCCTTGCAGCTGAGGCCTCTGCAGCCGCTGCTCTCAAGGAGGCCCCCTCTGATCCCATGATAAATACTCTTACCGCAGAGGGCGGAAAACTAAAAGGGGCCTCAGCAAAGGTTAGCAGCCATAGTGCCTCTAAGCATATATCAACAAAGGGTGCGGTAAATGCTCTTAAAAAGGCGGTCTCTAAAAGAAGAGCAAAGGCAGGGCTTTTAAGAGAGCAGGGTACAGCACGTGGAGGTAAGAGAGCCCGTACAATGGAAGATAAGAGGGCCGCTATTGAGAAAAAGGAGCTCTCAGAGGACGGTTTTTTAAAGAGTGCATACGGGCAGGTAAGCGAGGGCGGCAAGGGCGGGGCGGGTACTAAATTAGCCGGCCTTATGAGCCTTAATCCATCGCCTGCAGCAAATGCCATCGGCGGCGGCGACCTTGGTGCCGGCGCTGAGGGCGGCGCCGCAGGAGTGCGAGAGCCATCAGAGGGGCCTGTCATGAACTCGACCTCTGGAGCGGGGGTTATGGAAGGACGGGGCAGGGCTCGTACAAAAGCCGCCAACCTCCACGGAGGGCTTAGAGGGGCGCACGGCGTGGAGTTGATAAAGAGAGCGGCCGGCGGCGTGGTGATGAGCCTGAATGAGAGGGATAAGGAGATAGTCATAGAGTTAAGGCCAAAGGAACTCGGAGAGATGAAGATAAAGGTTCGTCTTGAGGACGGCTTTGTGGAGACGAGTATCCTTGTTGATAACCCCCGTGTCATGGCCATGCTTAAGGCTGATGCCGCCTTATTAAAAGAGCTGCTCGCAGAGGAGGGCATCGTGGCGGGAGGTCTTGAGGTAGCGCTAAATAACGGCGGCAATGACTTTGGTTTTAATGGAGAGTTCAGAGGTGAGGGAGAAGGGCCTTATAAGGCACGAAACTCAGCAAATACAGAGCCTTCGGGACGAAGCGGTGCGCGGGAACTATTGCCGGGTCTCGGGAAAAAAACCGCTGCCCGCGGCGGGCTTGATCTTTTTATATAAGAAGACGTTACTCTCGGTGTAAATAAGATAATGGAGGTGTGAGTATGCAGACAAATCCCCTAGGCCTTGCAGCCATGGCAGGGGCCTCCGGCCCCACGGGCGGCCAGGAGGTCTCGTCAGACATGTTTTTAAAGCTGCTCGTTACGCAGTTAAAGAACCAGGACCCGCTCTCACCTACTGATAATACGGCATTTGTAGCTCAGCTTGCCCAGTTCAGCTCACTTGAGGGCATCAACAACCTTAACGATAACTTCACCGGTGTAACAGAGTCCATGAACTCACTTAATAACTTCGGCACGGCAAACCTCATAGGCAGAAACGTGACGGTAAAAGGGGATTCTCTTAATTTTAAAGGCGCCCCCGCCTCTCTTGGCTACGAGCTAAATAACCCGGCGGAGACCGTAACCCTTACGGTCTTTGATAATAGGGGCAGGGTCGTTAGTTCAGATACGGCAAAGGATGTAGGGGCCGGCAGCCACGTATTCAGCTGGGACGGCCTTGACGCAGCCGGTAATCCGCTTCCGGCCGGGGAGTATGGATTTACCGTAACAACAGGTGACGTCAATGGTAATGATATCCCCCTTGATACCTACATCAGCGGTACTGTGGAGGGAGTGGATTTCTTTGGAAATGAGGCGAAGGTAAGTATAAATGGGGCCATGTTTTCGGCCGGTGATATTAAAGAGATTTTTTAATGGTTTTTTCTCTAAGGCAGCGAAAATAGCTTCATGTGCGGCCCTGTTCCGGGCCCTTTAGACATAAGTTTTTAACTAAAAGGAGGTTTTATCGTGCAGACATCACTCTTTACGGGAATCAGCGGTCTTAACGCCAATCTGGCCGAACTATCTGTTGTTGGTAATAATATAGCCAATGTGAATACAGTGGGCTTTAAGGCGAGTAGGGCGGTTTTTTCAGATCTGCTCAGCCAGACGCTTAACGCCGGAGGTGACCCCAAGCAGATAGGTCTCGGAGTTGAGATGACAGGGGTGGAGCATCTCTTTAATCAGGGCGCCATGGAGACTACGGGCAACGCCTTTGATCTTGCCATAAGCGGCGGCGGTTTTTTTGTCCTGCAGAACCCCTCGCTCAGCAAACCTTCATACTCAAGGGCGGGCCAATTTCATACGGATAAGGAGAACTACCTTGTAAACCCCGAAAACCTGCGCCTCCAGGGTTTTCTTGCCAACTCATCAGGCGTGCTCGGTAATACCGTTAAGGACATTCAGCTTACGACGAACAATGTTGCCCCCAACTCCACCTCAAAGATAGACATCTCCGTTAACCTTGACTCCAACGCACCTGTAACAGGGTATGTCTTTACCTCCGGGACCAATGACACGGTGACCTTTAATGTAGGAGGAGCGCCTATTACGGCGAGCCTTGTTACTGACGGCGGCCTTGCAACAGGTTCGGCAAATGACGGTGGGGCGGTGGCCGCGGCGATAAAATCCGCCCTTGAGGCCAAGAACGGTACTACGGACACATATACAGTTAATTATGACGGCAAGACGGGAAAGTTTACCGTAAAAAACGATACAGGTAATGGTACGGTGCTTACCCTTGACTGGAGTACGGGCACATCTGCCGCCCTCCTTGGATTCAACGCCGTCAGCTCAGGCGCTATAGCGGCTGGAGCCTCTGATGTGAGCGATCTCGCCGGAGGGGCATTTACTCTGGCCAAGGCCGGTGAGACCTCTAACTTCTCGGCCCCTGTGACGATATTCGACTCACTCGGCAACTCACATGTAATTACCACATATTTTAGAAAGAACAACGTCGGGACTACAGGTAATACCTGGGACTGGTTCTCCGTAGTAGACGCCGCCGAGAGCACAAGCGGTGCATCTGAGGTTCAGGCGCAGGGCAGTATGGTCTTTGACACAACAGGGGCGTTATTTTCCGAGTCTGCCGTTACCTATCCAACAGCGGGTTTTGATTTTGCGGGAGGCGTAAATCAGAATCAGATTATAGCCTTTGACTTTGGCAAGGGCATTACCGCGGGCGGTACGGGTACGGACGGAACAACGCAGTACGGCGTGGGCTCCTCGCTCCTCAGCTTAAAGCAGGACGGTTATGCTCCGGGCACTCTGCAGAGGCTTGATGTGGGCACTGACGGGCTTATTACGGGTGTCTTTTCCAATGGCACGAACAGGAGCATAGCTCGAGTCATGTTAGCGGATTTTCCTAATATTACGGGGCTTACCTCTGACGGAAGCGGTCTTTTCTCCGAGACCGCAAGCTCGGGACAGCGCCTTCTTAACGCTCCCGGTAACGGCGGAGTCGGGGTTCTTCGCGCCTCTACGCTGGAGCTCTCAACAGTGGATATAGCACAGGAGTTTGTAAAGATGATTACGGCGCAGAGAGGCTTTCAGGCCAACTCGCGTATTATCACCACAACAGACGCCCTGCTTGCAGAGCTTGTCAACTTGAAGCGTTAATAGGCCTTTTGTTCCATCTGTAAGAGAGGTCACTCCAATAAGTTCGAGTTTGGATCTTTTCTTACAGATACTTATCCTACGGGGTATGCCGCGTGCATACCCCGTTTTTTTTAATCATTAAAATGACAGCCACTTATCCCATGACTTTGACTGAGCGCCATCTCAGAGGTGCGCCTGCTGGCATCAGGTTATGTTTTTACCGTGCAGAGGGGTTTCACCACGTCTTTCCGGCAGTGGCACGGAGCTTGCAATATTCAATACCGGTAAGAACTAATTAGACTTAAGGAGAGTATTATGAGCGATGAGAAAGAAGAGAGTAAAGAAGAAGGCAAGGAGACCAAAAAAAAGAAGAGCAAGCTTATTCTGATTATCATACCGCTGGCCGTAATTCTGCTTGGCGGAGGCGGGTTTTTTGCCTATAAGACCTTTCTCGCCTCACCGGATACAGGTGATGAGCAGGCGACGAGCGAGGACGGCGGTCATGGAAAACATGGCGAGAAAAAACATGGTAAAAAAAAGCACGCCAAAAAGTCGGAGCATGGCGGGCATGGTGAGGAGGCCGCAGGTGAGGGGCCGGCCTTTTTCAACCTCGCGCCCTTTGTCGTAAACCTACAGGACAATATCGGTACGCGTTATCTGAAACTTACGGTAAAGCTCGAGCTTGCCGACTCAGAGGTGGAGACGGAGCTGAAGGGTCAGCTGCCGAAGGTGCGGGACGCCCTTATTATACTCCTTAGCAGCAAGAACTACTCTGAGATAGGCACCGTGGAGGGCAAGTACAGGCTCCGTGACGAGATTGTAAAGAGGATAAACAGGCTTTTACGGGAGACCTCGGTTAAGGGCGCTTATTTTACTGATTTTGTAATCCAGTAACAGGGACGAATATGCAGGAGCAAATTCTTGACCAGAACGAGGTAGACGCCCTCTTGCAGGGCTTATCGGACGGGCAGATAGAGTCTGAGAAGGGCCCTGAAGCCGCCCCCGAGGGGGTAGTGCCTTATGATTTTACCTCTCAGGAAAAGACCGTTCGCGGCAGAATGCCCGCCCTTGAGATGGTCAATGAGAAGTTCTGCAACAAGGTGCGCACACCGCTTCAGAGTATCATCAGAAGCAGTGTAGACATAGAGGCGCAGGGTATTGATAGCGTGAAGTACGAGGAGTTTGTCCGTAACCTTACGCTTCCGTCAAGCATTAATATCTTTACCATGCCCCCCTTTCGAGGCCACGGCATCCTTGTCATGGACCCGAGCCTCGCGTATCTCATTATAGATAATTATTTTGGCGGCTCGGGCAGGTTTTATACGCGTATCGAGGGCAGGGACTTCACCACTGTCGAGCAGTCCGTAATAAAAAAAGTAGTAGACGTTATATTAAAAACCCTCTCAGAGGCATGGAAGAGTATCTGCAGTGTTGAGTTTGCCTTTGAAAAAAGCGAGATGAACCCGCACTTTGTCAACGTCATAGAGGCCGTGGAGGTAATGATGGTCTCTGCCTTTCACATGGAGATAGAGTCCTCTAACAATACTGATAAGAACCTCTTTTACTTCTGCATGCCATATCTCAGCGTTGAGTCCATTAAAGAGAGGCTTTACGGCAGGGGCGGCCAATCCTCAATAGGCGCTGACGAGGGATGGATAGCGAGGCTTAGAGATCACATTGATCATGTGCCCCTGCATGTGGAGAGCGAGGTCGGGGGCACAAAGATAAAGCTCTCGGAGCTGCTGAAACTAAAGACAGGCGATGTAATACTGCTTGATAAAAAGATATATGAGCCCTTTGATTTTAAGGTTGAGGGTGATGCCAAGTTCAGGGGCAGGCCCGGGGTATCGTGCAGTAATTACGCCCTGGAGATTCAATCCGTTATAGAAAAAGGGGGTTAAGAGATGGCAGATGCCGATGATAAGAGCGCCGCGGAAGAAGATCAGCAGAAGACGGAAGAAGCAGCAACCGCGTCCGCTGAAGGGGCTCCCGTAGAGGGCGCTGCCGAAGCCGATAACAATGAGTCCGCTGATGAGGGCGCAGGGGCCGATGCCTCCGGTGAGAGCGCGGGCGAGGAGCCCGTTGTGGGCGGGGTCTCGGATGATGCTTCCTCAGCCGATGAAGAGGCCGTTACTGACGACATATGGGCCGAGGCCCTTAAAGAGGCCGGCGATACAGAAGAGAGCGCCGCGCCTGAGGTAGTGCCTGAGAGCAGCGGTGAGGAAAGCGCCCTTAGCGACGCGGCTCAGCCCGCTGATTTTACGGAGCTTACGGGAAGCGGCACGGGAACCCTTGCCAATATGGATATGATTCTCGATATCCCCGTAACCATCTCCGTGGAGCTTGGCCGTGCGGAGATGATGATAAAGGATATCCTTCAGCTCGGTCAGGGCTCGGTAGTGGAGCTTGAGAAGATGGCTGGAGAGGCCATGGAGATACTCGTAAACGGACGCCTTGTGGCAAGAGGCGAGGTGGTCATGGTTAACGAGAAGTTCGGCGTAAGGCTTACGGACATCATAAGCCCCTCGGAGCGTGTGAAGAGGCTGGCATGAGTTTGGACGATGGGGCCGGTTGACGAGAAGTCAGGCCGGGGTTTAGTGGGATTCGTAGTTCTGTGGAAGAGGCAGGTGCAGTCTTATGAGAAGGTGCGAAGCGCTGATTTATATGATGTCGTTTATAAAGGTTAGAGAATTTGTAAGTTCTCTAAAAGGGGCAGGCAGAGAGCTATGACAGGAGATTACTCATATATGCTTTTGCGCTCTGTACTGGCCCTTGGTCTTGTCATAGCCCTTATGGTAGGTGCCATGTACGCCTTTAGAAGGTTTACGGGCCCAAGGGGCGCCGGAGCGGGTCCTTTGCCCATAAGCGTTATCTCAAGGGCCTTTATGGGACAGAAAAGCAGCATCGTCATCGTGGATGTCGCCGGAGAGGTGCTTGTGCTGGGCATATCCACGGGGGCCGTAAATCTTCTGCTTCGCCTTGATGACCCCGAGGTTATTAAGGATTTAAAGTCCGCGCCGCGCCGCGGCCGTCTTGGGCTTGAAAAACTGCTTCGAGGCGGCCTTATGGAGAATTTCCGTGCCAGGGCCTCCCGCAGTGATGCTGAGGACGGGACATGAAGGGATATTTCACGGCCAATAAGAGGTCTATATGCATGGTCACGGTACTTATTTTTGCCGGGCTCGTTGTTCTGTTTCTTATTCTTCCCTCTGGAGCAGCAGCGGATTCACTTCAGATGCCTTCCATAGGTCTGAGCATAAACGGCGAGTCCGGCCCCGGCGGCATTAGCGCCGCTGTAAGGATAATCATACTCCTTACGGCCCTCACCCTGGCCCCTGCCGTGCTGGTCACCATGACCTCTTTTACGAGGCTTGTAATCGTCCTCTCGCTCCTTCGCCAGGCCCTCGGGGTGCAGCAGGTTCCGCCCAATCAGGTCATTATAGGCATGGCCCTTTTTTTGACGTTTTTTGTAATGAGGCCCACATTTATGGAGATAAACAAGACGGCCATACTCCCTTATAACGATGGTGAGATATCCCAGTCCGGCGCCCTTACAAATGCCGTACCGCCTCTGCGGGCATTTATGCTGAGAAATATCAGGGGAAAAGACCTTGAGCTCTTTATGAGGCTTGCAAAGACCTCGCCGGAGGTTAAAAAAGAAGATCTACCCCTGTTCACCGTAATACCGGCCTTTATAACAAGCGAGCTGAAGACGGCCTTTCAGATAGGCTTTCTCATATATCTGCCATTTCTTGTAATCGACATGGTGGTGGCCAGCGTACTTATGAGCATGGGCATGATGATGCTTCCCCCTGTGATGATCTCCCTGCCATTCAAGCTCATACTCTTTGTTCTTGTAGACGGGTGGTACCTCCTTGTGGGCTCACTTGTCCGGAGTTTTGTATGATTCACCTCTCTTACCCAAGGAGGCCGCTGTGATAACAAGCGAGTTTGTATCCACTCTCGGCATGGAGGCCATTAAGACGGTCATACTTCTATCGGCCCCTGTCTTTATAGCGGGCATGGCCGTGGGGCTCTTGATAAGCATCTTTCAGGCGCTTACGCAGATTCAGGAGATGACCCTGACCTTTGTCCCCAAGATAATAGCCGTATTTATAGCGCTCCTTTTTTTCATGCCCTGGATGATGAGGATAATGCTGGACTTTACGGGCGGTATCTTCTCAAATATTCCCACCTATATAAGGTAGGCTCATGGATTTTGTGGATATGCTCCTTAAAAACGCCCCGGCATTTATATTTGTACTTGCGCGAACAAGCTCCATCCTCCTCTTGTTTCCTTTCTACAGGTTTGTCTTTATCCCCATGCGGGTAAAGATGGCCCTTGTGGGCATCATTGCCATTACCCTTGTGCCCTTTGTGGGCGCCGTGCCCATGCCAGCGGGGGTGCTCGAGCTTGCCCTGGGGCTGGGCCGTGAGATACTCATCGGTTTTACCATAGGCCTGACCACTAACTTTATATTTACGGGCGTGGAGTTCGCGGGCCATATCATGGGTTATCAGATGGGCCTTGCCATGGCCAATGTATACGACCCCGCAAGCGCCGCGCAGATATCCATCCTTGGCCGCCTTACGGGCCTTATGGCTATGCTTGTCTTTCTCTCCGCCAACGGCCATCTCCTTATCATAATGACCATCAAAAAGTCCTTCGATATTATCCCGCCCTATGGTTTTCACCTCTCCGAGGGGCTCGGCGAGGGGGTGCTTACTCTATCAAGGGAGATATTCACCATAGGCATAAGGCTTGCCGCCCCGGTTATGGCCGTAGTCTTTTTTCTTAACCTTACCCTGGGCATACTCTCAAAGGCCGTGCCGCAGCTTAATATGTTTGTCGTGGGTTTTGCCATTATTATAGCCGCCGGTTTTGTAGTACTGCTTCTGACGCTGCCCTCTATGCAGGGGGCCATGGATAAGGCCTTTGCCGGTATGTGGCAGGGGGTTTATGGACTTTTAAGGGTGATGTGATATGGCTGACGACGGTCAGGAACGCACTGAACAACCTACCTCGCGAAAGCGCGAGGAGGCAAGGCGTGACGGTAACGTCCTTAACAGCAAGGAAGTAGCTACATTCACGGTAATCCTCGGCGGTTTTGTAATGCTGAGCCTCTTTGGCTTTTTTACCATAAAGGTATTGTCTACATTTATGATGAAGTCGATGTCGTCACCTGAGATGGCTATAAAATCTATTAATACCGAGGAGTTAATGCATATCTTTAAGGACAGTCTTTATGTTTATTCAAAGTCCCTGCTGCCCGTTCTGATACTGCCTGTATTCATAATAGCCGGGAACCTCATGCTTCACGGCCCCGTCTTTACGACCAAACCCCTTACGCTCGATATTACCAAGATCAGCCCCATGAAGGGGATTAAGAAGATATTCTCCGCGGATTCCGTCTCAGACCTATTTCAATCCATCTTGAAGATAAGCGTCCTCACATGGGTTGCCGTCTCGGCATTAAAGGGGAGCTGGGGTGAGATAGCTTCTTTTCACGACGCCGGCATAGCCGCCATGGCCTCTCACTCGGCCTCCATAGCCCTGAAGGTCTTCTCAAGGACGCTCTGGGTCTTTGCCATAGTAGCCGTACTTGATTACATCTATCAGAAGTGGAAGTACGAGAAGGGCCTTAAGATGACAAAGGAAGAGGTGAAGGAGGAGACAAAATCCACAGAGGGCGACCCCCTTGTAAAGTCGCGCATAAGGAGCCTTCAGCGTGAGATGGCAAGGCGCCGTATGATGGAGGCCATACCCACCGCCGATGTAATCATCACAAACCCCACGCACCTGGCCGTAGCGCTTAAGTACGATACTGATAAGGCCGCGGCACCATATGTGGTTGCAAAGGGCGCGGGGCTTATCGCAAAGAGGATAAGGGAGCTGGCCGCTCTGCACAACATCCCTGTTGTAGAGGATAAACCCCTTGCGCGCAGCATCTACAACGATGTGGAGATAGGCCGGGAGATACCTGTCGAGCTTTACCGCGCAGTTGCCGGTGTGCTGGCATACGTCTACAAGCTGAAGAACAGGAGCGCCTGAGACGTGGCGCGGGGTGAAAAAGGAAAAGAGACGTGAGCGGGGCAGAAGGGAAGCGGTAGATTTAAGGTGAGGGCCCTATGGAATTTTCGTGGTGGTTGTATGAGTCTTAGATATGAGCACAGAGGGTTTTTGATGTGTCTGTAGCCGTTTAGAGGATAGCAGTGGCGCTTTAGAGAGTAGCGTGGGCGGAAAAAGCGGCGCCTGCGTTAATAAAGTAATTATAAGGGTAGATGATGGCAGTATCAGCGGAAAATATGGCAAGGTTTAGAAAAGGCGTGGATTACTTCCTGCCCCTTGGCGTCCTCGGTATCCTTGCCATGATGATACTGCCCATGCCGCCCATTCTTCTTGACATACTCCTATCCTTTAACATCACGGCGGCCCTTGTAATACTCCTTGTAGGCATATACGTCAGAAGGCCCCTGGATTTTTCCACCTTCCCTGTTGTTCTTCTTATGACAACGCTCTCAAGGTTGTCCATGAACATCGCCTCAACAAGGCTCATACTCCTTAACGGCAGCGACGGGCCCGGGGCCGCAGGTAATGTTATCAGAAGCTTCGGCCAGTTTGTCGTAGGCGGCAACTACGCCGTTGGTTTTATAGTTTTTGTCATACTCGTGATTATTAACTTTGTTGTTATTACAAAGGGCGCCGGGCGTATTGCCGAGGTATCGGCACGTTTTACACTTGACGCCATGCCCGGAAAACAGATGGCCATTGACGCCGACCTTAACGCCGGTCTCATAGATAACGATGAGGCCCGGCATCGTAGAAGGGATATCGCCCTTGAGGCTGATTTTTACGGCTCCATGGACGGTGCCAGTAAATTTGTCCGCGGAGACGCCGTCGCCGGCATCATGATTACCGTAATAAATATCTTGGGAGGCCTTGTAATAGGCGTATTCCAGCACGGCATGCCCGCTGCCGAGGCGGCGCGCACATATACCATACTTACCGTAGGTGACGGCCTTGTGGCTCAGATACCCGCGCTTATCATCTCAACGGCCGCGGGTATTATCGTCTCCCACGTATCCTCAAGCGGAGACCTCGGTAAATCCATTGGCAGGCAGTTTACCTCTGATATGAGGCCCGCCATGATAGCCTCGGCCATACTCTTTCTCTTTGCCCTTATACCGGGGCTGCCGCACCTGGCCTTCTTTACTCTATCGGTCCTTGCCGGAGGCCTTGCCTTTGTCATACACAGGTTCGGCGGTATCGAAGACGCGGCGCCGGCCGAGGAAGTTGAGGAAGATGAGGAGGAGGGGGAGAAAACCTCCTCTGCCGAGCCACTTGAGTTCGTACCCCGCCTTGATACGCTCTCTCTGGAGGTCGGTTACCGTCTTATCCCCCTTGTTGATTCCGCAGGCGGCGGCGAGCTCCTTGAGCGCATAAGGTCAATACGAACCCACGTAGCAGAGGACCTCGGCCTTATCGTGCCGCCTGTGCATATAAAAGACAACCTTGATGTACGCCCCTCTGAGTACGTATTCCTTATAAAAGGTATTGAGGTGGCAAGGGCGGAGCTTATGCCCGGCAACTCTCTCGCCATAGACCCGGGGAACGCGAGGCCCGGCCTTGAGGGAGCCCCGGCCAAGGACCCGACTTTCGGGCTTCCCGCTGTCTGGGTTCCTGACGACAGCTCCGAGAAGGCCCAGGTCATGGGTTACACCGTTGTGCCCCACGCGGCCATTATCGCCACCCATCTTACGGAGCTTATAAGGAGCCATACAGGTGAGATTCTTGGCCGCCAGGACGTGCAGGTCCTTCTTGACAGGTTTGCCGAGACAAGCCCCAAGGTCGTTGAAGAGCTCGTGCCCGGGCTCTTGTCTCTTGGCGGAGTGCATAAGGTGCTGCAGAATCTCCTTACCGAGCAGGTATCCATTAGAGACCTGCAGACAATACTTGAGACCCTCGCTGATTATGCCGTTGCCACAAAGGATACGGATATCCTCACCGAGTACGTGAGGATGAAGCTTGCGAGGCAGATATCACGGAGTATGCAGGAAGACGACGGTACGATTCGCGCCGTGGTCCTTGGCCATGAGGTAGAGGATGTTATGGAAAAATCACTCCGTGAGACGCCTCAGGGCCTGTACCTTACTATTGAGCCGGGGATTGCGCGAGGCATTATGGCCAATATTGAGGAGTCTCTTAAGGAAGTCATGGGCATGGGATACCGCCCGGTCTTACTTACATCAAAGAATATCAGGAGATTTCTGCGCCAATTGACGGAGAGGTCTTTTCCCTCCATACCCGTGCTTTCCCACGTTGAGCTGGCAAAAGAGGCAAAAGTCCAGACCTTAAAAGTAGTGAGGCTTTAGTATGCAGATGAGAAGGTTCAGGGCCGCTTCATCAAAGGAGGCCCTTCTTATGGTACGGCGCGAACTTGGTCCCGAGGCCCTTATTGTAGAGACAAGGCGGCTAACGGGCGGACTCACCGAGGTGGTGGCCGTTATAGACAATGAAGATGCGGCCTCCTCATCAAAGGGCCTCTCTAACCCATCCGCCGCTGTAGTCGGGCGTATTGAGGATGAGATGAGGGAGATAAAGGAGCTTCTTCTCTCCATCTCTCTAAAGAGCGGCGGTGATGGTGAGGCTGTAACCATACTAAAGAAGCAGATGCTCGCTAATGGTCTTGGAAGCTCCTTAACGGCGGGGCTTCTCGCCGGGGCCAGTAAAAATAAGATGATAAAAAAAGGGAGCAAAGCCCCGGCAGAGGAGATGGCTATGCTGCGAGAGGCGGTAAGAGGGGAGATTAGAGAGAAGATAAGGGTAAAAGACCCGCTAAAGGATGCAAGGGTGCTCTCTTTTATAGGCCCGACAGGCGCTGGAAAAACTACGACCATAGCCAAGCTCGCGGCTATCTCGGTACTTAAGAACAAAAAAAAAGTTGCCCTTCTCACAATGGACACCCTTAGAATCGGAGCCCCCGAACAGCTCAAGACCTACGCGCGCATAATGGGTGTGCCCGTAGGTGTGGCGGCCACAACAGCTGAGCTGGCGGCATTTTTAAAGATACACGGCGATAAAGAGCTCATACTTATTGATACGCCGGGCAAAGACGTGAGAAAGAGCGATTACTTAAGAGAGCTGCAGGAGATGACGGCCATTACACCGGAGCTGAAGTTCAACCTTGTGCTCAGTATTAGAGACAGGGACGAGAGCCTTATCAAGAGCGTTAAGGGGCTCTCCGCGCTGCCAGTAGATACGATTACTTTTACAAAACTTGACGAGTCAGGCTCATTCGGACAGATGCTCGGAGTATCAAGACTTGCGGGAAAACCCATTAGTTATCTCGGTACCGGCCAGAGAATTCCCGAAGACCTCTTGGCGGCTACTAAACAAGAGGTATTGAAATACCTCATGCCAGCTTAGCTGATAGCGGCCTCATGGCGGGCATGGTGAGGTGGAAGATGAAAAAAGGTGAAGAGGGTTTTTAATCTACTGCGTGGCGGCCTTAAGAGGGCCTAGCGCTAAAAGGGGTTGGGTATGAAAGAAATTGCTGAGGATAAAAATTCAGGTCTGAAAAAAGCCGCTGTTGTTAAGAGTGCCGCCGATAGGGATGCTGCAGAGAAGGAACCGGTGCCTAAAGGAGGTAAAAAAGGCGGCCTCGTCAGGGTTATATCCGTAACAAGCGGTAAAGGAGGCGTTGGAAAGACAAGCTGCGTTGTAAATATAGCCATATCATTTGCAAAAAAAGGCAAGAGGGTCCTTGTCTTTGACGCGGACCTTGGTCTCTGCAACCTTGATGTAATGCTTGGCTTGTCCCCGAAATACAATATTAACCATGTGCTGCGGGGCGAGAAAAAGATAGAGGACGTCATCATAAGGGGGCCGGGAGGCATTATGGTCATACCCGCCGCATCGGGAATCTCCGAGCTGACGAACCTTAACGCCGAGCAGAGGCTCTCGCTGGCATCGAGCATGGAGATGCTTGATAAGGACGTTGACATCATGATGATAGACACGGGTGCAGGAATCTCAAATAACGTGATGTTCTTTAATACCGCGGCGCAGGAGATAGTAGTGGTAGTAACGCCTGAGCCTACCTCCCTTACCGATGCCTACGCCCTTATGAAGGTGCTTATGAAAAAACACGGGGAGAAGAGTTTTAAGCTCCTTGTAAATACAGCGCGCGGTGAGAAGGAGGGAAAGAATATATACAGCATCATAAGCCTCGTTGCGAGCAGGTTTCTCAACGTCTCTCTTGAGTACCTGGGATGCGTGGTACAGGACGATAAGGTCTCCCGTGCCGTGATAAATCAGAGGGCCGTTGTAGAGATGTTTCCCGATACCCCGGCGAGCCGCTGTATCAAGGGAATATCAGAGAAACTCCTGAGCATGCCCGCGGCGAGGGATCCCAAGGGCGGGATGCAGTTGTTCTGGAAAAACATGCTCAATACGCAGGTGGACACGTTATGAAAACACAAATAAATAAAAGCAAGGCGCCTTCAAGAGGACGCCTGAGGTCAGGCAATATGAAAAAGACGTCAGTCAAAAAGAGAGTCTCTCTCATTGCGGAACCCGAGAGGGAGAGCCTCATGCTGGAGAACATAAGGCTGGTGAAGATAATCGCCCATCACATAGCCGTTCATCTGCCGCCTCATATCGATGTAAATGACCTGATGAGCGCCGGCACCATAGGGCTCCTTGAGTCTATTGATAAGTTTGACGCCTCACGGGGTATAAAGTTTAAGACCTATGCGTCGATAAGGATACGAGGGGCTATCATGGATGAGCTTCGAGGCATGGATTGGATGACGCGCTCCATGCGTGAAAAGTCCAATATGCTGAAAAGGGCCTACGGTGAGATTGAGAGGCGCACCGGCGGCCCGGCAAGCGAACAGGACGTGGCGGAGTTTCTTGACCTCTCCGTGGAGGCGCTCCGGGGGATGCTCAGCAAGGTGAGCGCCTACAGTCTTATTCACATCGAGGACCTTGTCCCTGATAATGACAGCAAGATGGACATACTCGAGTGTATTGAAGACCCCAACGGGGCCGACCCCATGGCCTTTGCGAGGTTCAGCGAGCTGCAAAGCACTCTGGCAACCCTTGTGGACTCATTGCCGGAGAAAGAGAAGCTCATTGTATCGCTTTATTATTTTAATGAGCTTACGCTTAAAGAAATTGGCCGTGTCATGGAGATTACCGAGTCAAGGGTATGTCAGCTCCATAGTCAGGCCATGCACAGGCTCAAGGGCAGGATGGTAAGGTCCGTGAACGATGATATGAAGTTGATATGAGTGGGCAGGTTAGGGCCGAGTAAAATAAGCGGGAGGTTGAGTATCTATGCCGGATACAGGGCGTTTATTAGAGGCGCTGAAAGACGAAGACCCGTCTATTCGCAGGGTAGCCTGTGAGGAGATAGGTGAGAAGAGCGATGCGAAGGGCTTTGTAGGCCCCCTTGCCGGGGCCCTTGGCGATATGGACCACGGTGTCTCCGAGGCGGCTATGGAGGCCCTTATGAAGATAGGCGGGGCAGATGCGGCGGCCGCAACGGTGCCGCTGCTTAAAAGATCCGAGGCCAGGCTTCGTAACAGGGCCATAGAGATACTCATAAGCACAGGCCATGGCGCAACTCCATATGTAACGGCCCTGCTTCATGATGAAGATGATGATGCCGTAAAATTCGCCGTTGATATACTCGCCGGTACAGGCGACGCCGAGCCCTCTGTTGTTGTCGCAGAGCTCTTAAAACACCCCAATGCCAATGTAAGAGGCGCCGTAGCCCTGTACATGGGCCGGGCTCAGCCATACGGGGCAACCCGGTACATAGTCGAGGCCATGAGAGATGCCGAGCAGTGGGTGAGGTTCTCCGCCGTTGAGGCCATGGGGCTTCTTGGCGATGTGAGGCAGCTTGAACCTCTTCTTGAGATAGCGAGAGAAGAGAGCGGCGCGGTCATGGATGCCGCTATTGATGCCCTCTCAAGGATGGCTACCCCCTCCAACTCTTACGAGATACTCATGACCCTTAATGATTGCATAAAGGAAGATGCCGTTATGCCGGTATCATCTATAGTGGAGATACTTGAAAAAGCGGCCCTTGCCTCATGGGACGTAAATAAGTTCGTCACTTTGAGAGATATGCTCTTTAAAATTTTCGATAATGCCGCTGAGGACCCTGATATAGATAGGAGAAAGACTGCGCTCCGGGGTTTTGTCCTCTTGAGAGACTGTAGAGGCATAAGCCGTGTCTTGAGGTTTATGTATGCCCTTGATGAGCTTGATGAGGATACGGAGGAATATATAATCAGTGCTCTGGGGGATCTATGCGCGGAGTTTGATCTGCCGGACGAGGTACTGGAGAGGATAAAAAAAGGCGGCAAGAATACCATTACACTTATAAAACTCACGGGCAGGATGAGGTCAGCAGAGGCCCTGCCGGCCCTTGAACTCGCCATGGAGAGAGGCGAGAGGAATGAGGTGAGGGCCATACTGGCAGCCATTGAAGAGATAGGCTCCGCCGACTCAGAGAAACTTTTATACAAGGCCATATATTCTTCAGACGGGCATGTACGGAAGATAGCGGCGAGGACATTAGCCCGGGTAGCCGGAGACAAGGCCGCTGATAACCTCTTTGCCATGATTATCAGGGAACGGTACAGGGATGTAATTGAGGGGGTAACCGACGCCCTTGCCGGTATGGGCTCGGAAGTGGTGAGGGCGGGGTTTATTGAGCTTCTTTCCAGCGAGCGCGTGAATTTGCGTGAGATGGGGTGCAGGGGGCTCGGGAAGATGGGCGAGGAGGCATCTACGGAGCCGCTAATCAAGGCCCTTGAAGATGAAGACCCCGTGGTGAGAAAGGCCGCTTACGTCTCCCTTGCCATGCTCGGGGCGCCCTCGGCCATGGAGCCGGTAATAAAAGGCCTCACTCTCTGTGACGAGGATACATGCATAGCCATTATGGATTCGCTTAACGCCGTTGCCACAGATGAGCTTGTTGAGACTTTACGCCGTAAGCTTGCTGATAAGAGCCTCTGGGTTCGTTATCACGCCGTAACCCTTCTTGGAGAGATGATTGACAGGGGCTCTGAAGAGGCGCTTATAGATATGCTCTGTAACGACGAGCCTCCGGTGAAGGCCGCTGCCGCGGGAGCGCTTGCGAGGATGGACTCGGAGAGGGCCCTTCCTATACTTAAGTCCATGCATGAGGATGCTGACCCAAGTGTCAGTTTTGCAATAGAAAAAGCTATAGAGGTGATGGGATGTTAGCGGCAAAGCCGAGGTCGCGGCCTAAGGTCTCCATGGAGACATTTACCCTCTTCAGGGACCTGCTCTACAAGAGGTGCGGTATCTCTTTATCCGATACCAAGCGATATCTTATTGAGACGCGCCTTGCCGGAAGGCTCGAGGACATGAAGCTTAAGAGCTTTGAGGATTATTATTATTATCTTATCTACGATAAGAATAAAGAGATTGAGATGAACAACCTCATAGGGTGCATGGTTACCAATGAGACGAGTTTTTACAGAGACGGCCCTCAGCTCGAGGGCTTTATCAACGGAGTAATCCCTGATGTTATCAAGAGAAGAGAAAAAGACGTTATCAAGGAGCTTCGTATCTGGAGCTCGGCCTCATCAACAGGTGAGGAGCCATATACGCTTGCCATTATGATGATGGAAAAGGGTCTTCACCTGAAGGGCTGGCGTATCACGGTAATCGGCTCTGATATCAGCGATGGTGTGCTGCATTCTGCCAGGAGAGCCTGCTACGAGGGTTATAGCCTGAGAAATGTGCCTGAAGATATTAAAAAGAAGTATTTCTTCAAGACAGGCGATAACTACTCCGTGGTTAAGCGTGTGAAGGATATTGTGAGTTTCAAGAAGGTAAACATGATGGACACAAAGGCCATGGGAGGGGTTAAGGGCGTGGATGTGGTCTTTTGCAGAAATGTGCTTATCTACTTTGATGACCTCTCAAGAAAGGCTGTGCTTACGCATCTCTATGATAGTCTCCGCCCGGGCGGGTACCTTTTTCTTGGATTCTCGGAGTCCCTTCATAACCTTACGAGGCTCTTTACCCCGGTAAAGATGGGGCATACGCTTGTATACAAAAAGACATAATGCGGGGGTGAGAATGGAACAGATTCTGGTAGTGGATGACTGCAGCGTAACAAGAAAGCTGCTCTCATTTATGATAAAGCGCAAGGGGTACGGTATCCTCAACGCCGCAAACGGTGTAGAAGGTCTTGAAAAACTCGCGGGCCCCGAGGTGGACCTTATCATAACAGACCTTAACATGCCCCTTATGGATGGTCTTGAGTTTACAAAAACCGTCCGTGATATTGAGGAGTACAGGCATATACCGATAATTATGCTCACCACAGAGGCAGGAGGTGAGGACAGGCGCCTTGGTGAGGAGGCCGGAATAAGCACCTATCTCGTAAAACCCGTTGAGGCAGAGGAGCTTATCGGGGAGATAGAGAAACTCATACATTAAGCCCGGACGCCTCGGGGACTGCTTTAGTCGTGAACCCGTATATGAGAGAGAATTCCCCGCGGCAATCAGCGGGTATCAAAGAGCTCTTCAGATAAGATTTACAGCCGGACACAGGGAGATAAGAGCTTAAGAGAACAAAAAAGGAGAATGAGTGATGGCTGATGCGAATATGAAGATACTTGTAGTAGATGACTTTGCTACCATGAGGAAGATAATAAAGAACCTCTTGAAGGAGCTTGGATACTCCAATGCCGAGGAGGCAGAGGACGGCGCCATGGCGCTGGAAAAACTCAAGGAAGGCGGGTTCAACTTTGTCATAACAGACTGGAATATGCCCAATATGCCGGGCATAGAGCTCCTTAAGGCCATAAGGCAGACTGATGGCATTAAGGACATGCCCGTGCTTATGGTTACGGCAGAGGCTGAGAAAGAGAAGGTAGTGGCCGCTGTTCAGGCAAAGGTTAATAACTATGTGGTTAAACCCTTTACCGCCGCCGTCTTAAAAGAAAAGATAGACGCCATATTCGATAAACTCGGCTAAGCGGCATGAGGTGACGATTGCCTTTAGCGCAAAAAAGGCAGAACCCGTGAACCTTAAGGGCTGCAGGCCCGCTGGACTCTGAGAAGAAAAAGAAGGCTTTTTTTCTTCTTCAGGCAATTCAGTTAATGTATTATCACGAAGTTTATTGAGGAAATACAGCCGTTCTCTCTTGCGGCAAAAGGAGATGTAGTATGAGCGAACCTTCCAATGAGATGGATGAGATAATTGACGAGTTTGTAGTTGAGTCAGAGGAATCACTTGAGTCCCTTGACCAGATGTTCGTAGCCCTTGAGAAGGACCCCGCCAATACGGATCTCCTTAATGAGATATTCCGATGCGCCCATACCATCAAGGGAGCCGCGGGTTTTCTCGGCTTTCAAAAACTCGTGGAGATAGCCCATGTCACCGAAGACGTTCTGAATAAACTCCGCAAGGGCGAGCTTGTCGTTACAAATGAGATAATGGATGCCGTTCTGAAGGCCATGGATATTATTAAAGAGATGCTCTCCAATATTAAGGCGAGCCGTACCGAGGGCATATCACCATCGATAGAGTTTATAAAGGCCATATCCGAGGGTAATAACGCAAAGGAGGCGGTACAGGAAGAGGCTGAGGCAGAGAAAAAAAATACCGAACCCTCGGGCAAGGCATCGGAGAAAGAACCTCAGGGCAGGGCAGAAAAAAAAGCACCGCCTGTCTTTCATAAAGAAAAAGAGCACAATATCAGAGTGGATATCGTAAAGCTTGATGAGGTCCTTAACCTTGTTGGCGAGCTTGTACTATCACGCAACAGGCTCATGCGCCTCGGTTCACAATTAAATGAGTCGAGGATAGACGAGGAGATAGTCTCTCAGACAGATGAGGCCATAGCGCAGCTTGATCTTGTTACCTCAGACCTTCAGCTCTCTGTAATGAAGATGAGGATGCAGCCCATAGCCAGGGTCTTTAATAAATTTCCCCGTATGGTGAGAGACCTCGCAAGGTCAGGCAATAAGGAGATTGAGCTTAAGGTATCAGGTGAGGATACGGAGCTTGATAAGACCGTTATCGAGGAGATAGGCGACCCGCTTATTCACCTTATAAGAAACTCCGTGGACCACGGCGTAGAGTCACCGGCGGAGCGCGAGGCCGCCGGAAAACCCGCCTGCGGAACTATATATCTCTCTGCCGCGCAGGAGGGGCAGAATATAGTTGTCTGCGTAGAGGATGACGGAAAGGGCATGGACCCGGAGAAGATAAAGGAATCCGCTATCGGCAAGGGGGTTATTACCCCTGAAGAGGCGGCGAAACTCTCGGCCAAGGACGCCCTTGACCTTATCTTCAGGCCCGGTTTCTCTACCGTAAAAAAGGTTAGCGATATCTCCGGACGCGGTGTTGGAATGGATGTGGTAAAGACAGGCATTACTAATATAAACGGACTTATCAATATAGAGTCCGAGGTTGGCAGTGGGACGAAGATAATCTTCCGTCTGCCGCTGACGCTTGCCATTATACAGATACTAATCGTTAAGGCGGGCAGTGAGATTTACGGCATACCGCTGGCAAATGTTATTGAGAATATAAGGCTGCGGCCAGAAGATGTTAAGACCATCAGGGGCCGCGAGGTGGTCTCTGTAAGGGATAGTGTTCTTCCCGTAGCGAGGCTTGAGTCTATTGTAAGGCCGCGCACATTTGCAGAGCGAGGGGATAGCAATAAGATTTATGTGGTTATTATCGGTGTAGGAGAGAAACGTTTCGGCCTTCTCGTTGACGAGCTTTACGGTCAGGAGGAGATTGTAATGAAGACCATGGGTGAGTACATGAAGGGCACCGAGGGTGTGGCCGGGGCGAGCATTACCGGCGACGGAAAGGTTGTGCTTATCCTTGATGTTGCCTCAGTGCTCACGGTGCGCAGGCTGGCTCTGGCCTCATGATAGAGGCGGGACGCGGTATAAGGTATGAATTTACAATGATGATAGTCCGGGGAGAATATAAAACATGGGTAAGATAAAGCTCCTTATAGTAGATGACTCTTCTTTTATGAGAAGTATGATAAAGAGGATGTTAAAGCCTTATGATGATATCGAGGTCGTAGGCACCGCCAGAGACGGCGTAGAGGGCGTGGAAAAGGCCATAGAGCTGCATCCGGATGTGGTGACCATGGATATTGAGATGCCGCGTATGAACGGCATAGAGGCTACTGCGGAGATAATGCGCACCGCACCTGTGCCTGTCATAATGGTAAGCTCCATCTCTCTTGAGGGCGCAAAGGCCACACTTGATGCCCTGGACAGGGGTGCCGTTGATTATATCTCTAAAAATATTCATAACTCGGCCCTTGATGTGATGCAGATAGAGAAGGCCCTTGTGGAGAAGATAAGGACCTTTGGCGGTGCTAAAAAAAAACCTCATCCGTCAGCCTGCTTGCGTCCTCTGGCAACAAGACCTGCGGCGCGTCTCTCGCGTCCTAAGAGTTTTACTACACAGACCATAAAGACAGTAGTAATAGGCGCTTCTACAGGGGGTCCCAAGGCCGTGCAGGAGGTCCTTGCCGGGCTTCCGCCGGGGCTTAAGGTATCGGTGCTTGTCGTAGTGCATATGCCCGGGCAGTTCACGAAGGCCTTTGCCCAGAGGCTTAACGGGATATGCAGTATGCCCGTGGCCGAGGCCGCAAGCGGCGACGAGGTAAAGGTGGGGCGTGTCCTTGTCTGCCCCGGAGGGGTTCAGACAAGGTACGTAAGAAATGGCGCCGCCGATGTTCGTATCCTTATTAACGAGGAACCTGCCGAGTCTTTATATAAACCCTCTGTTGATATAACCGTGAGTTCCGTTGCCGCATGCTTTAACGGCAGGACCCTCGGTGTAATCCTTACGGGTATGGGTTATGACGGCAAACTTGGTATGCGGGAGGTGAAGTCTCGCGGCGGAAAGACCCTTGTGCAGAGCGAGGAGACATGCACTGTATACGGCATGCCCAGGGCGGTGATTGATGATGGCCTGGCCGATAAGGTTGTAGCTCTTGATATGATAGCGGCTGAGATAGTTAACATGATATGACCAATAGAACGTCTGTTGTAAAAAAGGAGTGAGGCTTTCCTTATGGATATTCTCACAATAGCCGGCATCTTACTTGGGTTTTCAGCCCTTATAGGCGGACAGATTCTTGACGGCGGTTCCCTTAATTCCGTGCTTCAGCCTACGGCCGCCCTTATAGTCTTTGGCGGCACCATCGGGGCTGTCTTTATTTCGAGCCCCCTGGGCACATTTGTGCAGGCGGTAAAAGACATGAGAAAGGCCTTTGTCCACAGGGGGTTGAGTCCCACGGGGGTAATAGAGTATATAGACGAGCTGGCCCTTTATTCGCGGACCAAGGGGCTCCTTGCCATGGAATCGGAGCTTGAGGATATTGAGGTTCCTTTTTTTAAAAAAGGACTTCAGCTTGTGATAGACGGTGTGGAGCCGGAGCGTATCAGGGAGCTTCTTGAGATAGAGCTGCAGTACTCCGAGGAGTATTCCGAGGCCTCGGCAGGGGTCTTTGAGAGCGCCGGGGGATACGCCCCCACCATAGGTATACTCGGTGCGGTATTAGGCCTTATTCATGTCATGGAAAACCTCGCAGAGCCCGATATGCTCGGTGCGGGCATTGCCGTTGCCTTTGTTGCCACGGTATACGGAGTGGGCTCGGCAAATCTTTTCTGGCTGCCTGTAGCCGAGAAGCTGAAAAAAAAGGTGCGCGAGGAATCTATCGTTAAGGAGCTGATGATAGAGGGTCTCGTAGGGCTCTCGAGCGGTGAGAACCCGAGAAGCCTCAAGGAAAAGCTCCAGGGGTTTATCAAGAAACCCGATAAGCTCTCCCCCCTGAAGAGGCCGCTGTGAGCGCGCGTCGAAGAAGAAAAAAACCATCTGCAGGCAATCATGAGAGGTGGCTCGTCTCTTACGCTGATTTTATAACCCTTCTCTTTGCATTTTTTACAAGCATGTACGCCATATCCACCCTTAATGAGGCCAAGTTTCAGAGGTTCAGCGGCGCGTTATCTACTGCCTTTACGCAGTCAAGCTACGACCCCGCTAACCCTCTGCCCATTGTGGCAGGCAGCGGCCCTTCCATAGCCCTTGATTTCAAGCGAAGGTTCTCCGGCAGGTACAGAGCCTTATCCGAATCCATGAAAGGGCTCTCCACGGCAGACGGCATTAAGCTTCTTATGGTAGAAGACGGTATCGTCATCAGGGTCCCCGGCGGGACGCTCTTTAAATCCGGGAGCGCCGCTCTAAACCTCGGGGCGGATCGTGTGCTCTCTGAGCTTGCCTTCTCGCTAAAAGGTCTTCAGAGCACTATCAAGATAGAGGGGCATACGGATAACGTGCCTACAAGGAACAAGACCTATGCCTCTAACTGGGATCTATCGAGCGCGAGGGCCCTTACGGTGCTTAAATTTTTTGTAAACCGTTATGATTTTGACCCCACCATGATATCGGCTACGGGGTACGGCGAGTTTCGCCCTCTTGAGCCTAATGAGACCCCCGGGGGCAGAAGGCTGAACAGGCGTGTGGATATAGTGCTGGCAAAGTAGGCCCTCTGCTATGACGGTGCAGGATGAGGCCCGGTCGCGAGGTCTGGGGACGGGGCGAGATGGGGCGCTTACATAGAGACAGTGTGCGAGGTGCGAGGTTTTTTTAATCACCCGTGGTAAGGGCAAAAAAAAAGGGCGGTCTTAAGGACCGTCCTTTTTTTGTTAAAGAAGTCTTATCCATGAGCCGCCGTAGCCTATTCTCAGGAGCACTCCTGCAGCCTCAGCTCCTCGACGCGTTCTTTTACCTCCTCGAGTATATCGAATATCTTGTTCTCCATGCCGATTGATTTAAGGACCCATGCGTGGTTCTGTGATACCTCGCAGTCGCTGTCAAGGCCGCGGCCCGTGTCCGAGACAATAAAGTCCGCCAGATACACCACATGTGGCAGGTACTCCATGGCAGGCTCTGTCTTGTCCACGGGGCACTCCGATGGGCTGTGGTGGTAGGTTATGGATTTAACGCAGCTGTAGGGAAGGTTTATCTTCTCGGCAAGCCATCCGCCTACCTCGGGGTGAGCGGCGCCGAAGACCTTTTCCTCGCGCTGCAGCAGGCCCTCGCGTGTATCTCCTGAGACCTTGAGGTACTCTTCTCCATAGAGCTGAAATAATACCACCCGGCCTATGTCGTGGAGCAGCCCCGTGATAAAGGCCGAGTCGCTGTCAACGGCCATGCTCTCCTTGGCGATAAGCCCCGAGGCTACGCCTACTATAAAGGAGTGACTCCAGAGCGTGTTCACGGCCTCCAGGTCGCTTGATGAGAGCCCGGAAAAGATTGAGGTGGATACGGCAAGGGTCTTGACCATGTTAAAACCCAGTACAAGTATGGCCTGGCTCACACTGTTTATCTTTCTTGGAAACCAGAAGTATGCCCCGTTGGCCATGCTGAGAACCTTGGTTACTATTACGGGGTCGTGCTCGATAATAGCCTTCAGGTCGTTTACCGATGCGTTTTCGTCCTCGGCAACTGCCATGACTCTTCTAAAGACATCAGGCGTAGTGGCGCCCTGCATTATATTATCTACTTTTTTCTTTAGCTCAGCCTTTTTATCGCCGCTCATCGCTTCACCGCCTTTATTCTCTTTTGAGTGTTTATTAAGGTCCCTGTCCGGGTAATATTAATGCCGGGGCACAATGGCCCCTCTGCCGGTCCACAGCTGCGCTTTGAAGCTGTACAGTGCCTCCTGCCTGCCGTGGTTTCTATTATATATAACGGTAAGAATGGTTTTAAAGTTTAGTCTCTTAATGGGGGGGGGTGGCCTTTTTATCTTAAAGTGGATAAGAAGGCCTCTACCACCTCGGGGTCAAACTGCGTTCCCGAGCATCTCTTCAGCTCAGCTACCACCTCGTCTATGGATTTTCCTTTTCTGTAGGGGCGGTCCGCGCTCATGGCGTCTATGGTATCGGCCACGGCGAGTATGCGCGCGAATGGATGAATGTCCCTGCCTCTGATGCCTGTCTCGGGATAGCCTCTGCCGTCATACCATACATGGTGAAACTTAACGCCGGGTATAATATCCTTGAGCTGTTTTAGAGGAGAGAGTATCTCGGCGCCCTTTACGGGGTGATGTTTTATCTGCTCGTACTCAGTATCCGTGAGTCTTCCCGCCTTATCGAGTATGCCCTCGTAGGTGGCTATCTTTCCGATATCATGGAGCAGCCCGGCGAGCTCAAGGTCTCTTAATCTGTCTCTTTTGAGCCCCATTACTCTGGCTATGCGCATGGCTATCTCCGTAACCCTCTCTGAGTGGCCGCGTGTCCAGGGGCTTTTTGCGTCAATGGTCTTTGAGAGGGTTCTGACGGTGCCGAGGAAGAGCCCCTCAAGGTCGCTTATGAGGCGTGTGTTCTCAAGGGCCACGCCTATGTGGGATGAGAACTTTTCCAGCGTGGAGAGATCCTCAGAGCTAAAGGCCGAGTAACGCCTCGATGATACGTTAAGGAGCCCCTTTATCTCGTCTTTTACTCTAAGGGGTATTATGATGATGGAGTTAAGCCCTTGAGATATGAAGTTTTTTTCAATGCCCGAGGGGGTTGTTATCTCCTCTGCAGAGGTAAGGGTAAATGGCATGGAGTCCCTTAAAATCCGTGAGAAAAAAGGGGCCTTTGAGTTAAATGAATTACCTCTTTGTGCAAGGGTAAGTCCGTGCCCGGCCGTGTATACAATGCGGTTATCTTTTACTACCCATACGTCGGCACCGTCGCATTGTACGAGCTTTGAAATCATCCTCGCCGAGGTCTCCAGTATCTCATCGGCGCCCGGCGCCGAGAGTATGGAGCGGTCTATCTCGCCCAGCATCCTGATGGTCATTATCTTTCTCGAGAGATCCATGGTCTTGTTAATGGATTCTTTGTAGAGCCGCGCCTCGTCTATAGCCACGGAGGCCTGGCTGGCAAAGCCGCTCATTAGCTGCAGTTCGCGGCTTCCTATGACGTGTATCTCATCTTTTGAACCTGTGTAGGCCGCCATTATGAGTCCCAGATAAGTACCTTTGTTGGTTATGGGTATGAGAGCTATAGTGGTCTTATCCCCGAGGCACCGGACAAACTTGTTGCCGTTAAAGACATTGTTCATCTCTATGTTGTCTGCCGTCGAGAGTGTATGAATCTCTCCTCTTTCAAGTGCCTTTATTATTGAATGTGATTTGCCGTCAATGGGTTCGCTCTTAAAGACGGACATCAGCGAGCCCTCAATCCCCGCTCCGTGGCAGGGGATAAATGATTTTGTCTCATTATCGCCGAGATAGGAGGCCACCATATCGGCCGAGAGTATGTCTTTTACGCATGAGACTATCTCTTTTATAAGAGAATCAAGGTTCGTGGTCTTTGCCGTGGCCTCGGCAATCTTAAGGAGCTGCCTGTTTACGGCCACCTCCCGCTCGATGCGCGCGAGGTTTACTTTCTCCTCTGTTATATCCTCCATGAGGTGCAGCGAGTAGGTGAATCTTCCACTGTGGTCTTTGAAAGGAATGTACCGCACCCTGTACGTTATATCCTCATCAAGCATTATCTCTTCCTCTTCTACCCTGCAGTAGCTCTCTTTTTCCTTGGCGCAGATGGAGAAAGGGCCGGTAAGGATGGGATAAACCTCATAGTATGGTCTCTTGAATATTTCCTGAAAGGGCATGGCCGCGAGCCTCTGATAGGCCATATTGCATTTCACTACTTTAAAGTCGCTGTCATGGATGAAGATAGGGTCAGGTATGCTGTCAAAGGTGTCCTCCCACTCCCTCTTGCTGTTCTTTACCGTCTCAAGGAGTTCAAGGACGGCGTTCTTTGATGCCCCGAGTTCATCAATGGAGTTACGAAGCTCTGCCGTGCGTTCTCTTACCTTTAACTCAAGATCAACGGTATATTTTTTACGTACCTCTTCAAGTGCCACGCGTTCCGTTATATCTCTTACAAAGCAGAGGGCCAGCTCCCCTTCCTCTATCTCAACGCGCGAGGCCGTGATGACCACAGGTACGGTTGTGCCGTCTTTTTTTAATATTGTGGCCTTCTGACACTCGCCGCGGCTCTTTTTTGAGGCAAGTGTCAAGATGCCGCCGCACTCACTCCTGCAGCACTTGGGGTGGACGTTAGTGATAGAGAGCCCGGCCAGCTCTGCCTCTTCGTACCCCGTAAGCAGCGCCGCAGCGCTGTTGGCCTCTACTATCCTCTCGCCTACGGGGTCGAGAAGAAAGACGGCGTCAGGGGCCGTATGAATAAGCCGTCTGTAGCGTTCCGCCGAACGCTCTAACCTCTCGCGGGTCTCGTCCACCGTGACCTTCATGGCGTTAAAGGCTATTATGAGCCCCTCAAGGTCGTAACCGGGTTTTACATTCATGGGGTTGATATCACGGCCCGAGGTCATATCGTCTACCATGGATTTAATGGCTTTCATAGATGCCGTGAGGCGTCTTGATAGAAGGCAGCTGATATATAGCCCCAGCGTGAGAAGGAGTACAGCAGCCGCTGCCATGACCTTCCATGACCCGCTCCATGCCTCTTCCAGAGAGCGGGAGTTGGCGGCAAGTTCATCCATCTCAATCTCTCGCCACCCTGAGAGTGCCTTTTTCATGGAGGCGCCCCATTTTTTTTCCATCTCCCCTGCCATGAGATAGCCGCTCCCGTCTTTACCGGTGTCTTGAAGGGCGAAAATTCTTCCCGATATATTCCTTATCTTTGACCAGGCAAGGGAGATGGTGCTTAAAAACCTCTCTTCGGCCTCCACCTTTTCCGCGTCAGGCTCTCTGCCTGATGAGTAATGGGCCTTTGCCATCTTAAAAATAAGGCCGTCTATCTGAGCAGAGAGCTTGTTGAATTCCTCTTTGTATCGCAGGTCTTTCGTAAGTATGTACTGCTTTGCAGGTATAAGCGAGGTCTCGCTGAGGGAGGTAAGCTCTGAGACCGCCCCTATCTCCTCGCGTATGGCCTCTGTTCTCTCGATGCTTCTGTAGAGCAGCCGCTGGTTATATGTGGCCACTACAGCCCCGACAGCCAGAAAAAGCAGAATAATTGATAAAAAGGCCATAAAAATTCTTGTGCGTATCTTCAAAAGCAATAGTCCTTCTTTAGCATATAGCGCAGGCACAGGTATGCCTTGCGCTTCTATATCTTAAGTATTGAGTTTCCACGGTGTGTAACTTCCTATAACTCGGCGAAAAAAAGGCAAAACTTTAATGCTGTTCCATTCTTGACTGAGAGCTCTTTTATTTTCTTTCTTACTAAAGTTTCTGCAAGTCTCTGCCGAATAGGACTAAACCGCGCGTACTGCATCTGCGCTGAACGTTTATATTGTTTGTGATTACAGTCTTTAGAAGGAGGAGTGTTATGGCATTTCAGGGTGAGGGCGATAGCAGTGATGTATTACAGCTTGTTACCTTCAGGCTGGGAAATGAGGAGTTTTCCGTTGATATACTGAAGGTGCAGGAGATTATCAGGGATATGGAGCTGACGCGTGTTCCCAGGGCGCCGGACTTTGTCGAAGGTGTTATAAACCTCAGGGGAAAGGTCATACCTGTTATTGATCTACGTAAAAGGTTTGACTTCGAGGCCGGAGAGAAGACCTCGGAGACGCGCATAATCGTCATAGACGTGAACGATAGGACCGTGGGGCTTCGTGTTGACGGCGTCTCCGAGGTTCTGAGGCTTCCTGCCGAGACCGTTGAGCCGGCGCCTTCTCTGGTCTCGGGCTCGGGCTCGGATTATATAAGCGGCGTAGGAAAGGTTGACGATAGGCTTATCATACTCCTTGATGTTGGAAAGCTCCTCTCTGAGAGCGAGCGTGACGCCCTTGGAGATGCCCTTAGCGGAGCGGCCGCTTAATCGGCCCCTCCTTTTGGGGGCTATACACTATAAAACATACTTTTTCTAGGGAGGGTAAAGATGAATTTCAATTCACTAAAGACAAGATTTTCCATTAGTTTTCTCGTGCTTCTGCTCTTTTTCCTCGTGCAGATACCCATTGTTTATTCACTGGTGGGTTCCATGGGTAGGAACTTGAAACAGATTGATGTGGCCGGAGGTCTCAGAAAAAGGGTGGTGGAGATAAGCTACGTGCTTACACGTCACATCCTTACCAATGATGAGTCCCTTGAGCCTGTGTTCCAGGCCAAGACAAGAGACTTTGAGGCCACTCTTGCAGGTCTTAAGACAGGTGCCGATGGTATACCGGCCATTACGAACTCCGACTCGCTTCTTCAGCTGAAGGAAGTGGAGAAAAAGTGGAGTGTTATGAAAACCTCTTTTGATAAGAGCAAGGAGTACGGTGATGGCCTTACAGGTAACCTTATAAAGCTCAACGGGCAGGTACCGGTAATGATAGGCATGCTCAATAAAGTAATCGCCGCCTTTGTAAAGCTCAATGACCCCTCTTACGGTCGCAGCATAAACCTCGCCGGCCTTCAGCGGGCGAGGACCATAAAACTTAGCTACTTTACCCAGCGTTACTTTGGTTCTTTTGACGCCAAGGAGAAGCAGAAGATTGAGGCGGACATAAATAAGACCGTTACTAACTTTGAGGAGACCCTCATGGGGCTTGAATTCGGTTCAAAGGCCCTTGGGCTTAAGAAACCGGTCTCAGGAGAGGTCGTAGCCGCTATCGGGCCTGTTAAAGAGCTCTGGAAGGTGAGAAAGGCCGGTATAAAAAAGACCTTAAGCCTGAAAGACAGCTTTGATAAAGAGATGCTCTCTATTGCCAATGAGCAGACCCCCGCCTTAGTTAAGGCCGCCACTGTACTGAACAGTGAGATATATGTTACGGCTACCGGTAAGGCAAGGAACGTACT
>JBHHUP010000002.1:0-76546 GCA_046753845.1 Thermodesulfobacteriota bacterium | reverse complement strand
GTTGATATGAGGCTTGGTCCTCTCAAATTTAGCCTTACTCATTTATCTATCCTCCGAATATAACAGTATGTAATAATCAGCATTTATTAACTGGAGCCCATGAGCGGGATTGAACCGCTGACCTCTTCCTTACCAAGGAAGTGCTCTACCGACTGAGCTACATGGGCTTACGAGTGAGCTATACTGGAGCGGGTGATGGGGATCGAACCCACATGACCAGCTTGGAAGGCTGGAGTTCTGCCATTGAACTACACCCGCCTTGAATCGCTCTCAGAAAGCCCCTGTATTCTTATATTAAAGGGATTGCCCGCGAAGTGTATACTCACCCCGCCGCGCCCCTGAGTTAAATAACCCCGTCCATGCACATAAAACCAGATTCATCCTCCCTCTACCCCGATGGAACAAGCACCCCCATAGCCCTTTGCCCCAAATACAACGATACACACCGTACCCGACCTATCCTCTTACAACCGCACCATCTGACGCCCAAGGACCCAAGATGGTGGAGAGGGGAGGATTCGAACCTCCGTAGGCTGAGCCAGCAGAGTTACAGTCTGCCCCCTTTGGCCACTCGGGTACCTCTCCATAAAACAAATAGAATCCCCGGTGGTGACCGGGGCCTTTAAAGCCGGTTATTTTTTAAAAAAACGTCCAATTTCCTGAGGTTTTAGGCAATGAGGTCTTACAAAGCTTTGATGGCAAATGAACCGCCTGATTAGAAGGCCTCCCCTCCTGAACTCAACTTTGAGGGACATAAAGACCCGTAAAAGTTACAAAAGAACTTGATTATACTGGAGCTGGCGATGGGATTCGAACCCGCAACCTGCTGATTACAAATCAGCTGCTCTACCGTTGAGCTACGCCAGCGAAAAACTATTACCCTTTGGCCCTGCTTTATACGGTCCTCAGCCGACAAGAAGACGTACCGCTCCCTTCAAGCTGGAACAGAAACTTAATTTATAAAACAAAAACTCTCTTAGTGTCAAGATTTATTTTATTTTTTATTGTTTTCTTGCTACACATGGGCGGTATGATATCGCCGCAGTTGAAAAGAGTGCGGAGGGGTATCTGAATAATCCCCGAAGAGTATCTATCAGGCCCCCTTACGCTCGCCGGCGCTAAGGAAGAGAAACCCCTCTATAAAACCGTCAATATCTCCGTCAAGTACGCGCTCCACGTTGCCTACGTCAATGCCTGTGCGGTGGTCCTTTACGAGCTGGTATGGTTGGAGCACGTAGGAGCGAATCTGGCTGCCCCAGGCGATTTCACGTTTTTCCTTCTGAAAAGACTCCATCTTCTCAGCATCTTCGGCGCGTTTTTTCTCGTAAAGGCGCGCCTTCAGGACCTTCAGGGCAGTTGCCTTGTTCTTGTGCTGGCTGCGCTGACTCTGGCACTGGGTGACTATGCCCGTGGGGATATGAGTTATCCTTATGGCCGAGTCCGTTTTATTGACGTGCTGGCCTCCGGCGCCGCTTGCCCGGAATGTATCTACGCGGATGTCGCTGTCAAGAATCTCAATATCTATATCCTCGGCGATATCAGGGTACACAAGGACAGAGGCAAAGGAGGTATGGCGGCGGGCGCCTGCGTCAAATGGGGAGATTCGCACAAGGCGGTGTACGCCTGACTCGGCCTTCAGGTATCCGTAGGCAAACTCGCCTGAGACGGTGAAGGTGACGGACTTAACTCCTGCCTCCTCTCCGGGCTGATAATCAAGGACCTCCATCTTAAACCCCCTGCCCTCTACCCAGCGCGTGTACATGCGAAGGAGAATTCCCGCCCAATCCATGGCCTCTGTGCCTCCGGCCCCGGGATGTATGGAGACGATAGCGTTACGGGCGTCGTTCTCGCCGCCGAGCATACGCTTTACCTCTTCGCCTCTGATGGCCTCGCGCGCCTCGGTAAGCTTTTCATCGGCCTCACGCACGGAATCCGTGTCTTCGGCCTCCTCGGCGAGCTCAAGGAGGAGCTCGGATTCCTCAAGAAGAGAGGCGATGGCCTTAATGGACTCAAGACGTGAGGTAAGCAGGGACTTTTTTTTCATCAAGACATTAGTCCTTGCGCGGTCTTCCCATGAGTCGGGCCTTGCCAGCTCCTCCTCTATCTCCCCAAGCTCCTTTTCAACGGAGGCGAGGTCAAAGATACCTCCGAAGTTCCCCAAACCTGCCCGTAGTCTCCTTTAGCCCTGCCCTTAACTCGTCGTACATGGAAATCTCCCTTTTATAAAGATAATTTTATTTTTCCTCTCGCCTTAAGACCCCGCCTATAAGAAGAAGCCCGGCGAAGACCATAGAGCCATAGGCAAAGACATCGCCGTAGGTGGTATAAAAAGTATCGGGACCGGCCTTTATGGAGACGTCGTAAGGTATCATATCCTCAGTGAAAAGTCCGCTCCTTTTCTTCAGCCTGCCCACAGGGTCTACTACAGCGCTAAACCCGGTATTAGCCGAGCGCAGGAGAAAGACCCTGTTCTCAACGGCTCGAAGTAAGGTCATGTCAAGGTGCTGATAAGGGGCGCTGGTGCGGCCGAACCAGCCGTCATTTGTAATATTGACTAAAAGCCCCGCCCCGGCGCGAACGGCAAGACGCGATAGAGCCGGAAATATGGCCTCGTAGCATATAAGTACACCGGCCTTGAAACCGCTCAGTTCAAGGGGCACGGGACCCGGGCCCGGGACAAAATCACCTGCCCCGGCGGTAAGTTTTTTTATAAAGGGCATGTAGGATTTCAGAGGCACATACTCACCGTATGGCACGAGATGAACCTTATCGTACCTGCCCGTTATAAGGCCCCCGGCGGATATGGCATAGGCGCTGTTATAGTAACTCACCTCTTTGTTTTTTTTATTATAATCAAAGGCCGGACTTCCAGTCAAGAGCCTTACCTTGCTCTGGCTTGCAATATCGGCTATCACGCGCCTGCCGGCCCGCCTCTGTTCAAGATAAAAAGGCACGGCAGTCTCGGGCCATATCACGAGCCTGGCCCCTGCCGCTGAGGCCCGCTCCGTAAGGCGCCTGTATATACGAAGCGTCCTTGCCTGATACCTCTTATCCCATTTCACGGCCTGATCAATATTCCCCTGAGTAACAGCGGCGCGCACCACGGGCCAGGACTTTACCGCATCATCTACCTGTTTTATTCTAAGCAAGCCGTAGGCAGAGACCGCCGCCGTAAGCATAATGGTAACAACCAACGCCTTTACGGGAAAAGACAACGCCTTCTTGTAAGAGAGTAAGAGAATATAGATAAGCGTATTTACAAGAAGGACCATGAAAGAGATGCCCCATACGCCCGTAATATCAGATATCTGTATCAATATAAGGTTATGGGCCTGAGAGTACCCCGAGAGCACCCATGGAAAACCCGTAAAGAGGTGCCCCCGAAGATACTCACCGCTAACCCAGAGGCAAGGCACAAAGAGAAGCAAGCCAATGCCCGGTACGGGCGAGAAGCGGAGAAAAAAGGCGAAGAGGGCAAAAAAGATGGCGAGGTAGCTTGCCAGAAGCAGCATTACGGGAAGGCTCTCAAGAAGGCCGAGACCTCCGTAAAAGTGCATGGAGTACACTACCCAGTATACAGTGCCCGTAAAAAAGACAAGGCCTGAGATAAAACCCAGCAAAAAAGAACGCCGCACATTAAGGCCATCAATGGAAATAAGCAGAGGCACAAAGGCCACAAAGGCAAGGGGCCAGAGTTCAAAGGGGGCAAAGGCAAGCGCAAGAAGCAGCCCCGAGGATATGGCGGCGATTACCCTTGCTATCATGGCCCTGAATGGAGAAAAATTCGATAGATAAGAAGTGTAAGCCCCATGCCAAGCAAAGCTCCGAGCAAGACCTCAACCCATGTATGTATGCCGCCAAGAAGCCTTGACTGGGTTACCATAATGGCCATTACAAAGGCCAGTATGGCTACAAGGGGATTACCGGTAAGAAGGGTTACAGAGGTGAAGAGAGAGAAGGCCACGGCGGCGTGGCCGCTTGGAAGCCCCCCGTGCAGGGGGCGGCCGCTGCCGCCGAGAGACTTTAAGACCACGACTGAGATAAGGACAAGAAGCAGGGAGATAATCGCAATGTGAGCCGAGAAGTCATGAATGCCGCGAAGCGCCAGAGTAGAGGGGTCTCTCATGTACTTTGTAAAGAGCATATAGACAACTATGGCAACGCTTATTGAGGCGATAAGAACGGCGCCCGCGGAGACGTCCTTGGCGTTCTTTGCGAGTATATGATGTTTATCCTCGATAAGATTAACGGCCTCTTCTATGGCCGTATTCAGCATCTCGGCAAAGAGCAGAAAGATAATGGACATGGCAAAGAGAACGAACTCCAGAACAGGCAGCTTCAAGGCAAGGCTGAGTATAAGGGCGGCAACAGCGATAAGATAATGGAGCTTGATGTGTTTCTGAGTCTTAAAGGCGTAGATAATGCCCTCTATGGCGCAGTTCAGGCTTCCGATCATACCCTTTGGTTTTATAACCTGCCGCTCTTCCTTTGCCACGATAAACGCCTCATGAAATAAGACCACCTGCTTTTATAACTCTTGCCTAACGCACCCCCCCCTCTAAGACCAAGGCCCTTTATAAGCCCGCCTCTAAGGTAAAAGCCCCTCTGCCTCCAGAGCTGAGAATAATTTTTCTTCCATTGTCCTCATCTTCGCGGCCTGCCTGCCGCCGTGAATGTGCTCATATCCAAGGAGATGAAGAAGGCCGTGATGACATAACCTCGCGAGCTCGGCCTCAGGCGTACAGAGGGCATCGCCGGCCTGCAGGGCTACCTTATCCATTGAGATGGCAATATCACCGAGAAGAATATCATCCACCATGGGAAAGCTCAGCACATCAGTGGCCTTATCTATACCTCTGTACCTATTATTAAGCTCTCTTATCTCGCCGTCAAGGGTGAGGAGCAGGCTGAGTTCTCTGCCATCTACGGCAAGCCCCTTCATGGCCAAGCTCAGGATACCCCTCGCCAGAGAACCCATCTTGCTATCGGCCCTGTCCGTTACAAGAACTTTTGAAGCAGGCATATCAGCTTTCCTCACCCGGGTCTTTCTCAGGAATTCGAGGGCGTGCCTGCCTCCTTGCTTCGGCGGCATCAAAGGCGCGTATCACATCCTGAACAAGGGGATGACGCACTACATCGGCGTCAGAGAACATTACGAACTCTATACCATTAATACCCTTTAGAACCTTGCGCGACTCCACAAGCCCCGAGTTCCTGGCCGATGGCAGGTCTATCTGCGTGATATCACCTGTGATAACGGCCTTTGAGTCAAAACCAAGCCTTGTCAGAAACATCTTCATCTGCTCAGGCGTGGTATTCTGTCCCTCATCAAGGATAATAAATGCATCGTTAAGAGTCCTGCCCCTCATAAAGGCAAGGGGGGCTACCTCTATAACACCCTTTTCTATAAGCTTTTCCACCTTCTCATACTCAAGGAGATCGTAAAGGGCGTCATAGAGGGGCCGCAGATAGGGGTCTACCTTGGCAGCGAGATCACCTGGCAGAAAACCAAGCCTCTCGCCTGCCTCCACGGCCGGTCTTGTAAGAATTATCCTCTCAACTTCCTTGTTTATAAGGGCGCTTACGGCCATGGCCATAGCCAGATAGGTCTTGCCGGTGCCTGCCGGACCGATACCAAAAACCATATCAGAGCTTCTTATGGCGTCAATATACCTCTTCTGCGCTACACTCTTGGAGGCGATGACCTTTTTTTTAAAAGAGATACAGGCCGTATCAAGAAATACATCAGAAAGAGGCACATCTCTATCCGTCTGCACCATACGAATGGCATAATCAATATCATGAGGGCTAAGTATATAACCCCTCCCGAGCAGGTCGTAAAGGTCAGTGATAAGCTTCTTCACAACCCCAATAGTCTCTTCAGTGCCCCTTAAAGTCACCAGGCTGCCACGGGTGTCTATCTTAAGCCCCATGGCTCTCTCAATAATCTTCAAGTTTACCGCGGCTTCACCAAAAAGAGCCATAGCGATAGCATTGTCTTTAAGAGTTATCTGCTCTCTCAGCTCATCTTCCTTGAGTTTTGAAGCGATAATTGTCTTCATCCATACCGTAGATTAATTGTAAAAAACCTTAATAGGCAGATTGATACTGCACTTCTACACCACTGATTCTTAGAGATAATTCTACCATAGCGCCTTTTTTTTTACAATCAATGGCAATATGGGGAGTATGAAGTTCGAGACAATCTCAGAACGACTGCTAAGAGCTAAAAAGAAAAAAGATCGGCAAAAAGGCTTAAATTACAGTAAGGGGAGATTGAAAAAAGAGCAAAAAAAAAGGCCGGATAACCCGTACCTTCTTAGATGATTATAGAGACTTGTAAGGGCTAATACCTGATTGCGCCCACTGTAGTTGCTGTAATCTATAACAGTGCCCCCTTGCCCCAAGTGCCGCCATATCTACTCCCAGGTTACGCCACGGGCTCTTTATAAGCCCACTGCTTCACGCCTCTCGGTATTGTAATGCAATCTTGTAACATTACCGCGCTCCAGCTCCCACCTTGGCCTGTGTCTTACTATCTTCTGTAAAAGCCTATGGTTAAGGGCATGGCCGGACCTGTGGGCTATCAGCAGACCGCTTACAGGGGCGCCTACAAGAGAGAGATCTCCGATAAGATCAAGGGCCTTGTGCCTTACAAACTCGTCAGGGTATCTTAGACCGTCTTTATTAAGGATATCGCTATCGCCAACGACAACGGCGTTGCTAAGAGAGCCGCCCATGGCAAGGCCGTTGGCCCGCAGCATCTCTATATCACTTAAAAACCCGAAGGTTCTCGCATTGCCTATCTCGTCGATAAAGACCTCGCGGGTACAGTGCCTTGAGAATATCTGTTTAGAGAGAACAGGATGGCTGAAATCTATGGAGTAATCAATACGTAAACCAGGCTCATTGGATGGCAGGAGCATTAGATACTTATCACCCTCTGAGACCTTTATCGGCCTCTTGATTACAAGATATTCACGCTCCGCCATAAGGTGAGAAAGACCCACGGCCTCTATCTTTTTAATGAACTCCCCGGCACTACCGTCAAGAATGGGTATCTCAGATCCGTATACCTCTATATCCACGTTGTCCACACCAAGGCCGTAAAGTGCCGCAAGGATGTGTTCCACCGTAGATACTGTAACGCCGCCAGCGCCAAGGGTCGTAGCATAATTGGTATTTACAACGTTAGCCCCATCGGCCTTTATGGAAGGAAAACCGGGCAGGTCCTTTCTTATGAACCTTACTCCGCTATCCTCTTCTGCCGGAAGTATCCTTACCCGCACGTCACGCCCTGTATGGAGGCCTACGCCGGAGAATGTAATCTCTTTCTTAGTAGTTGTCTGCATCATACACAGTAAGTTATATACAAAAAGCGTGCCAAGACAAATAACGCTGTAAAAACAACTAATTACAAATAAAAGGTCAAGTTAACACTGTATTAAAAAAACAACAGAAGGCCGCAAATTCTCTTTTTTGCAACATCAAGGCCTTGTAAAGAGATAGAGGATAAGAGTGATAAGGACACTTATAAGGATTGAGGTGGCAAGGGGAAAATATAGAGTAAAGTTACCTTTCCTGAAGTAGAAATCTCCTGGCAGTTTACCTATGAGGGGAATCTTTGGAGCAAGGCCAAAGACTATGCCTGAGATAATAAAGAGTACCCCGATGATAATCAGAATCCGTGACAACATATTTTATTATAGCCTTTATCACCGGGGAAATCAATAAAACCACCCTATCATAACGAATAGAAAGGGTCAGCGTGCCTTTATCATACCTATGCTTTTTTCCACACTCCGACCGCCAAAGTAGAAGATTATTACGGTCTGCATTATAGACTTATGCACCTCCGTAAGAGGTATCTGGGGATAACCGAGGTAGGGCGCGAGTATGGTCCAGCTGAAAATGGCCAGCATTATGAATGACCATAAGGGGCGATGGGTCACCTTTAAGACATTTGCCCACGGCGGGGCTCCCTCGGACTCTGTCACGGCAAGAGCGCGGGCGTTCTCTATATCGGCCGTGGCGGCTCTGGCCTCCTCAAGGGCAAGGCTGCCGGCTTTAATACGAAACTCCGCCTTCTCCTTCTCATCCATGGTGGCCGGAAGGTAATGGTCAGTTAATTTGCCAACCACCTTGCCAACGGTGCTCTCTATAAGGTCGCCAAGTACTGGTGTCATATGGCCTCCCTGGCGCAGTCGCCGCAGACACAGGTCTTTAGACTAATCCTGCAAAGTTTACCGCATCTAAGACAAAGACCGACCTTATTAATAGACCTTAACTTCTCTTCGCAGCTCATCTTGCTAACCTCCTGTAGTAAAAAAACACGAAAAGATGGCACGTAGAATCTACACAATAAAACCTCTAAAAAACGTGCTCACCGGTATCAAAACAGAGTAAACCAACCGTACATAGTCGTAGTGCTCTCTTAAAAAATGCCCTATTCGCGGCCCTCACTGGCCTCTGATTAATGTGTTGAGCGGCTGACCGGGTGCTGAGCTTCTCCACAAAACCTGTAAAGCGCCACTGTCCTGTTTATCCAGCCCCGCAGATAAGGTTTTCTACCCAGCACTCTCGCGTAATAATCTATCCTCTCAATAATGTAATCCTGCCAGTAAGGCGTGCGTGAGAGAAAATCTTTCGCCCTCGCACCGCCCATATTAACTGCGGTATCGAAGACAACGAGGTTTACCGGCCATAGCAGGTTATCGCAACCAAGTTTTTCCCAGTAATCGTGGCGATAAATATCTTCAGCCTCCTGCTTTGTAAGGTCTTTTATATCCAGCGTTGGGTAAGTGCGCCTGGATATCCCCCATTTGGTCTCGCCTCCCGGGTCTCTCGCGTCATAGACATAACCGCCTTCCCACTTAAAGACAAACTCCATGGCACGATCAAAATCACTCATCGAGGGCCTCCATTTTTGTGGCTATCTTAACAATAGTATTATTCATGTGCTGTATATCCCTGTTATTTTCCGCAAGAACATTTTTTATCTCACGCAAAATCTCTCTCGTATTCTCACGAAAGAAACCACACTCTGTCTTCGGCACGTTCTGATGATTAACCGAGGCCTCAATCCTATCCATGCGTTGCCCAAATGCCCTAAGCACATAAGACAGCATGGCGGTCCAGACACCAAGAAGACCACCGCTTACTAAGATCCATATGTTAGGATTTTTCTCAGGACTCACTATGCCCTCCGTAAAGCTGCCCCTTGATTTCCACACCCGTGACCTTTCACTACAGGGGCTAAGCCCCAAACCAATCTTCATCTGCGTAACCTGCTTACCATCGCGCTATATGCCTGCACAACATGTAAGATTTAACCTTTTTGAAGTTATATGGATTGATGTACAAAAAAGACCACCATGCCATTGAACTCCCCTTGTCTCCCATCAAAATACGTAGAGATAATGTCGTCTCTTTATCTCTAAAAAATGAAATGGACCATAAAACAGTTCCTGCTTTCTCTAATCCATAACTACATTAGACTGAAAATCATGGTCAGCATATAACCTGAAGTTCCTCACAAATACCTCGTCATCCGATCCATTGCAGACATAATAAAGCTGCACCACATCGCCGGGAGCAAAGCCGCCCAATATCTCTGTAAAAGTCTGATAAGCCGTTGTAAAGGACCGTAGTGTTCCGTAAGGTATGGAATTCTTATATATCCTTGCCCCCACCGTAGTCGGAGCTCCGGCGAAGATAACATACTTGCCATCAAAACTGACCTTCAGACTACCGCCGCGGCCAACTCTAAACTCCTTAACCTTTGTCCATGTCCCGCCGGCATCACCGAATTTTGAACGCTCAGTATCAGCAAAGAGAACAAGGTCAGCTGCGGCTCCATCCGTAGTATATGAACCCGGCGAGGCCGGCAGCGCGCTGTTAAGACCATCATGGTTATGATCCACAGCAGCTGTATAGTTAAGCCCCAGCCACTCGTGCATATGCACAAGGTCATCCCTTATCTCCGTTAAGAGCGTAGTATCAAGGGGGCTATCAGCATCAATAGCCGTATCAGGGATATCCGTCCAGTTCTTAGTGGGTGTCGCCATTCCAAACCCTCCTTACCAAATTATGTATCCGTCTTCCGTACCGCCATTAACCTTATTGGAACTGTCTCCTATATAAGCGCGTTCTCTCTCTGATTTAGTGGCCCCGGGATAATCGGATTGCCCCGAAGGGGCTATAAAACCGTAACGGCGGTACAGCTTCGTCTCTACGGCCTCAACCCTTACCCTGTGTCTGCTCATATCGGGCCTAACACGCGTAATCATCACGCGCTTTTTATCCCATGTGGAAGCGCCATGCTCAAAGGCCTCGTCTGTTGTAATATCCTTAAGATCAGTGGGCCTTATAAAATTACCGTTATAGACCATATTATTAATATCCATCTCGAAGCTTATGATGGATACAGGATCGCGGTAGCGATTAAGTATCTTCTGCGCCAGCTGAGTAGCCATACTCAGACCGTTAAGGGTGGTTATATTTATCGTATCATTAGAGAGCTGCGTTGGAAGGTTCCCGTAATCAACTACAAGCCTAATCCACTTGCTCCCGTCAGAGGAAAAGAGTGTGTACCTACCTGAAGAAGAGACATTCACCGCTGCCCCTGTCGTATCGCCGGGAGCTGCCCACTGAAGTGTATGACTGCCGTTGCCGCCGGGAGTAAAAGTGAGCACCCCTGCTCCTGGTCCGTTGCTCTTCGAGATCTGGAACACAGTTGCGCCTGTTATACTCACGGGCTGAGAGTGCGTTAACGACTTTATCCATTTGCTCTTTATCGTCTTCGTGGATATCTCGTTCCACTGGCTGCTGTCCTGCGATGCGGCATCCACCGCGATAACGGCGCTCTCGAAGTTATCCGTATTTTCGCCTGATCCCTTGTAATCAAAATACACAACTACGCGGTTAAAAAACTTGTCTCTGTACCCGGATTTCTGCGTAAGGGAATCTTCTATAATATGCGTACCATCAGACCACTGCTCTACGCTTGTACCGGGAGGAGGAGGGGCAAAAACCTTCAAGTTCACACTGAGTCCGTCATGAACGATGAAGGAGTTAGTCTCTCTCTGAAGCTCATTTAAGATTTTATTGGCTTCCACGGGTTCTGTAAGTACGCGGCTGAAAACCCATCCGTTAAGCCATAGAGATGACTCAAAATCAAAACTGGCAGTATTTATAGTAGAGACATCCATGCCCAGTTTATTTATTAGAAGGTCTTTCATTATCTCGCCCGGATGCATATTGGAGTAATCAAGAGACTGCGAACCGCTTGAGTTGCTAAGGGGAAGATTTTTTCTTGCCCCATCGGCAAGGGTATCGGCTATGGTAATGGTAAGTTCATCACCTTTGCGGCTCCAATCGGATATACGGCCATGAAAAGTGGAGACATAATCAAAATATGTAAATCCCGGGGCTACAAAACCATCTTTTCTTATCACCTCGGCATTTTTCAGGAACTCATCTCTTATAAGAGACTTAAAGTTATCTCTCCCGGATATTACGACCTTTAACTCACCCCTTGTGGCAAATCCCTTCGATGGATCTATCCTGTTCTGAAGAGAGGATACGGATTTAAGAATGCCATCAATAAAGTGCAGAGTATCAGAGCCCACGGCGAATATATCAGCATCGGCACGGTAAACACCATTAGCAAAATAATGAATATAAGCAGGCCTATTACCGTGAATGCCAATAAAACGTATTCCTCCTTTAAGCCTTAGCTCAAGGATGACGTTAGGCATATTCTCGCTTTTCTTAAGTTCTTCAAGAAATCTTTGCGTTACCATTATCGCCCTCTTGAGTACGATCAAGCCTTATTAACAGTACAACCCCATTGAGTCCCATCAAATACACAGTCCATGGTAGAGCCTATGGAGGCAGCATAATTCACCCCGCCATTACCTTTAAGATTAGTTCCTGTAAAGTCAATGGTAGTTAGATTGTCGCCTATTCTTACAAATATCCGCTGCCCGACATAACCATCATTAAACATAGTGATGGTTGTAGCAGTGGTATTAGCTGTAGTTAAATACTCCGCCCCGAGCACTGAGGGAGTGGCATCGCCATTCGCTATAATCCTGAAAAGATTCTTCTCCACATTATCTCTAACGCGCAGATTAGTAACATTACCGGGATTAGTAATATGTATTGAGTCCAGCCCCCCTATTATATTAAGGTCATTGCCGCTTATCTCGATATACCTCACCAACATATTTGTGGCGTTTACAAGAACGCCATGCAGGACCTGTCCTGCCTCATCAAAGACTATATTGTTTGTTATTCTAATATGCTTCCAGGTGGCCCCGTTATTAACGGCGGAGTTTAGCGCAATACCCGCGGTGCCGGGTGTATTCGAGAAATTAGGATTGTATATAACATTATTAGAGATAAGCACATCTTTTCGCATAGGTCCAAGGTCGCCTGACAAAACAATTCCATCCGTAGCCGGATACATAATTACATTGCCCGTTACGGTACAATGGCTCGTTGCGTCTATACCAAAACCACCGGCATAAGAGACTGAGTTATTGCTTATGACAATGGAGCGATATATAGGCCCGGCTCCTCCAGGAGCAGGAGACCCAACGGTAGCGATACCATCATTTGCGGCATTCCTGTTGTCGTAACATACGTTGCTGTCCACGACTATATAACTACTGGCCTCGCTAATCATTATCATCATTCCACTCTCAACCTGACCCGTCAGGATAGTGCTGGGCGGGACAGACCTGTTGATAATATTATCCGAGACAACAACCCGGCTGCTTGAGTGAGTCCCCGCCGTACTCCCGAAGTTAATGACTATACCGTGGTTACCGCTGGAGAAAATATTATTCCCGGATACTATTCCTGTATCACCATAACGAACCTGTATACCCTGCCACCCAATATTTAAGAGTTTATTATTCGTCACCTTAAAGTTAGTATGAGGCAAAGTGGTGGCAGTAAGAAGTATAGCGTTAAAGGGTGTGTTCTTTATCGTCATATCCCGTATAGAGAGATTATCGGTATTGGTGCCTTCTATCGCGCTATAAGTAGAAGCAGTGTTATTATCCGAGTTACCGTCTAACAATAAGTCTTTAATAACGATATGGCTTGAACCAGTGGCGATAAGAAACATGGCCCCATAACCGTTAAACTGCAAGTCGCCGACATTGTTCTTTACCTGTATTACCGATGATTCACCCTCGCCGCGCACCGTTATGTTGTTCTTATTTATATTAATGCCTGCTGAGATGAGATAAGTACCCGATGGAAAGTATACCGTCCTGATTCCGCCAGCGGCCGCTATAGCGTCAAATGCCGCCTGTATCGCAGAGGTATCGTCTGTTACACCATCCCCCTTGGCTCCAAAGTCAGGATGTGTCACATCAAACCATTTATGCGCGCCGTTAATCCCATGTTCTGAGAGCATCAGCCTGTTAAGGGTATCCGATTTAGCGGGATGCCCGGCGCCAACCATCTCTTCCATATACTGAATTCTAAGATCAGCCATCGTTTATTCCTTTCTCCCCTTAAGTTTTATGTTGATATCCCGGAATAGGCCGCCATTTTTAAGCGGATTAGTGAACCTCTTATCAGGGAACATGAGATAAATATCATCGGGATTATTGCCACGCTCCCAGGCTACAAAAAAGTTTTTCAGCCCGGACTCTTCCCACCATGCACGTACCTTCTCATACAGAGTTGGATCTGCTTCACGAAAAGCAAGTGACATAGAGCGCTCTGAGTACTGCCTGTGTACACCCATAATCTGGCCGGAGCTGCTTACATTAACATTGGCCTTAACGCGTTCGCCGTTGGGATCAAAAGAGGATGTGGCATAATCAAGAATTGTCTTGGAGCCCCAGATACATATGTGCATATAAGGAGCGCTGCTGTGTCCGGTCATCTTCAGACGCCAGTGTCTTTTGTTTACCGCTCCCGGAAAAACGTAATCAGAGAGCTCCCCTGCCTGAAGTGATGCGGCGTTTCTAAGAACAGCCTGGTCAATATAAACGTCAACTGCCGCTCCCGTAGATACATTACACATTACTTTAAAGCCCTTAAGACCAGTCCTCAGAGATCGCGTTACAGTCAAAAACTGCCACGACCCGTCTCCAGGATGTGCGGCGCTCTCAGTGAACTGTGAACCCGTCCCATCGTCGTCGGAGATTCTAAGTGTTACGCGTCCCGAAGTTGCCGTATTGACAAAACATCCAAAACTAACGGTTTTTCCCGATAAATACAGATTCACCGCATTTCCCATATCCGTGGTCTCAAGCGATACGGCTTCATTCAGAGCACTTGAAAGTTTCGCGCTGTACAGACCCTTATAGACTGCGAGAGACTCTCTAGCAATAGAACTTGACGGTCCCCCTCCCCTGCTCCATCCCGTTGGCGCTGCCAGAGTGCCGTTATCCCAGACCTCAAAATCAGGATTTACCAGCAAGCGTGCCTCTGAGACAATGGCATGGTTAGAGAAAGGACGGACACTGATAACGCCCTGTATATCATCGGTAAAATCATCATCAGATGCCTCTAAAGTGAGGGCTCCGCCAGAGCCGTAAAAATCATGTCCCATAACGGCCAGATAATCAGCGCTCTTTCTCTCACCTGCGCTTGCCACATCAAAGAAAACAGAACCATCCGTATTAAGGACCTGAAGATTAACGCTAAGAGATGCGGCCCCCTGCGAAACATTATGAGAGACCGATAAGAACTCCCAGGCCCCTGCACCGCTATGATAAGTTGAATAGGAGGTCTTGAGGCCATCAGTTACGGCAAGCCTCGCCTGAGAGGCCTGCGCCGCGAAGACCCATACGCCCAGGCTGAAAGACTTGCCCTTAAGATCAATATAAGGAGATATGTTCTGAGTGAGCCCGCAATCAGTACCGGCGCGAGTTACATTTGCAGAGGAGGTACCTTTTTTAATAGTACTAACCTCCATAGAGACTGTGGCGGCGGCCCCGGTCAGAGTCCAATAATCCGGAGCCCCTGCGGTCCAACTCTCAAATCCTCCGTTAGTCAGGCGATTAGCGCTCCATGTAATATACTGAGGGTCGCTCGTATCAGCAGACTCCCACCTGTTGACCTCAAGCATATTATAAAGATTCATAACATCAGTACCCGCAAGGGTGCTTGAAGCCGTAAAGGTAGAGCCTGTTAGACCAAGCATAGTATCGTAAAAAAATTTAATCTTTTCCCAGGTTGCCATTATGACCCCGCTACTTTTATGTTCAATACTACGTCTCTCTCTGAGAGCCCCTCAAGAGCCGGAGCGATGTTGTCTTCAACAATCTTATCCCAATTATCATCACTCAAAGGGTTGTAGACATTGACCGTAAGTGTCTGCGAGACGTTACCAACACCTTCCTGGATTGGGAATGCCTGTGGTGAGCCTCCTGTAAATGGAGTAGTAATCGCTTCACCACCTGCGGTTACGGCCGTACCTCCGCCAAAGGGAGTGCTCCTTATCTGTGCCACGCGTGCAAGCCCCGCGGCTATAGCCGAGGCGGCGGCGGCCACGGCAAGGCCCGGACCCACTACTGGGATACCGGCAAGAGACTTATAGGCCGCCTGAGCCGATGCATATGTATCGATAACGGTCTGAGATATAGCCGCGGCCTTCATGACCTCAAACATTGAACGGCTGCTTGAGCCGGTTGCAACGAATAGATTTTCCATAAAGTTTGCCGCCGCCCCAAAGGCCTCGCCAGCGTACTGAATCTTAAAATCACGGACCTTCTTTGCTGACTGAATTGAAAGGTTCCCATAAGTATCCTCTATCTGCGACTGAGTCTCATGGGCGGCGATCATCGTTGTTATGACACTTGTATTAAAATCCTGCAGAGCAGTAAGCCTTGTATCGTAATCAGAAAATGAACGGGCAACCTCTGAGTCTACGGCGCCCGGCTCAGGGGAATTAAAGGGGCTTACGGTATTGAGTCTTGCAAGTTCCGCCTCAGCTGCATGTCTCTCCCTGATAAGTCCGTTTCTCTCAGCCTCAAGCCCGGCAACCTTTTCAAGCCCTGTAGCATAATTATCAAGAGAGCTCGCGTCCTCATCTGAGATTAGGCCTTCAAAGTTATCCTTGATAGTAGCACTGGAATCACGAACAGATTGAAGTATCCTCTGTACAACGGAGTCCAACTCCTCAGGAGCCTTAATAACAACTTCTACATCTTTTTCATTCGACATTTTGACGTCCCTTCAGATATTCTAAAGTTTCTATCTTGTACATCTCATAGGCTTCCACAAGCCAGTGAGGCTGGTCCGCCCAGCCGCCATCGAAAAACAACCGTCCGGAACTCTCCAAAAGGTAAACGATTCTTATGAGTTCAAAAGTCTCAGCGGTAATGGCGGTAAGAGGACACTCGTAAAAACGTATCTCCCCGAGACTGAAGACCTTGCATGCGCCCTTTGCTTTTATCTCCCTCACTACGTCATCAGTATAAGACGTAACGATTCTGGCCTCCTCTGAAAGACCACCGGCATTACAACAGTTGCGTCCATTTCTCAACACCCGGTCACAGGTATCACAGTTAAAGGGGCTCCCGTCGGATGAGGCAAAAAAGCTCCAACGAAAACCCGCTCTCAGTTTTTTCTTTGCCCCTCTGAGAGCTTCTGAATATTCTCCATTGCTCTGATTATTTCTGTCACAAGTTCCGTATCAGCGGATTCATAAAATTCATCAGCAACCACGACCTCTCTCTCGCCGATGTAATACCCGGAAACTTCTGATACGCTTTCCACAAACTGCTTCTTCTGCACTGACTGAGAGAGGTGAACTGTTTTTACGGCATCACTACCCACTCCGGCACTCGCGGCGATAAGGCGAGAGTACTCCTGTACTCTGGAATAAGGGACAAATTTCATACGCACCACGCAAGGGTCATCTGAGTTCCTGTTTCCAGCGTACTCAGGGACAAAATCTATCAAGGTGTCTCGATCAAAACTTACTATTGCCATCATGCCTCCCGTAAATAGTTAGTAAAAACTATGCCCTTTAAAGGACGGGCGCGGTATTTTTAAGTATTAAACCTGCCATGTACTGAGTTACCATGCCATCGAAAACTCCCTCGTACTTAAGCGTTATCATGGGGTCCTTGTCCAGCGAATACTCGGGCGCACCGCCCACTCTCTCCATAATGGGAAGATCAATATAGAGCCCGTGATTATCACCGGAGCCCGCTGCTGTACCAGTGTCCCAATGAAGGACAAAATTAGTGGAACTCGCCGAGTCCATCCAGTTGTTAAACTCCGTTACTGAAGAGAAACCGCTTGCAGGGTCCTCCCAGTCCATAGTCATCTCAAGACTAACCTTGAAACTACCCATGCGTGTCTTATCGGGATAATCAAGGCCTGAGAGCCTCAATACGTCACTCATCCCGTTCTCAAACTTAATACTTACCTTGTCAGGTTTTATCTGCGTGGCAGATGTAAAAGTAATATCAGTAAAATCCGGCGCAGTACCGGCACGTGAGACCGGCCCTGTATAAACTAAAAGATTATTGTAGTCGCAACGCAGGTTCTCCGCGGCAAAGAGCTCTCCGCCCGTGCTGGCCGTAACCACGTCTCTAAACTGACCAAATATATCGGCTGTAAGCTTAAGGTTCTGTCCCGCCTCCTGGTTAAAGGCAAGTGAGCTTACGCGGCCTCCCACGAAGGGCCAGTTGTTCATTACGTTGCCCTCGTTAATATTCAGATTAAGAGTGAGCGCTCTTGTACCAAGAGCGTTAGAGGCAAAGGGATCCGCAACCGGGCTGAATGAATGAGAGTACTGGCCCGTAAGAGCATTCTCCGTGCTCGTGACATGACCAAAAAAATGTTTTAAAAAAGTTCCCATAATCCCGGGGAGACCTCCAGCCTCAGTAAAAAAAGGTATCTCTAACGATGAACTCCATTTTCTGTCCATACGCCGAAAGGGAGCGCCGCCTTTTATGGAGTCTTCACCCCTGAACTCATCCCTTCTCGTATCGTTAAATTCCATCTTTGGAATACCCGGTGAAAGCAGTGGTATAAATCCAACTGTTCCGGATTCACTGGTGCCGCGCACCGCCTCTTCGCCGAGGGCCAGGTATAGCTTATTCTCCGCCATGATCTCTATCTCCTTTTTGCTTTTGTAAAATCTTCAGATATTTTTAATATTTATAATCCGCAATTCCCGCAATGTTACTCACCTATCTGTATCTTATACTCAGGCTATAAATAAGCCTTGAGACATATCCGGCTTTCTCAACTGTAACTGACCTTGTAATAACCCTGCTTACAGGCGAAGTGGCAGATATCAGCCCGGAGTTAATAGCATTAACTGTAAGGACCTTCCTTATCCTATGCGCCCATCTTTGCTCATCGTCAGTCATAGCCCGCAGATCTTTGTTCCTCAAAACCACCTTCACCGAAAAATCAACATCACTGTAGCCGGGCCTCTGTCCGTGAGTGTACTCAAAGGTCTCTCCATCGTATGAGATGACCCCGTAAGGAAAAATACTTGACGGTACGTTCTTCGCGTTCTCATAGTTCTCTCTTACCAGGTGCAGGCCCTCTGTCTCAAGGATCGTATTAAGGTTTTCCGTAATGGCCCTAAGGGTCTCAGTATTATTCACCGTTACCCCCCTCTTGATACTGACAGAAAACAAAACTAATCTGCTGGGATACCGCTCGTATAACAATTCTCATCTTCTCACCGTCCTTGATACGTAAGTACGAGTATCTGCCTCTGAACCCGCTATGTAGCCGTCGCCTGAGGCATCGTACTTAAACCGCAGACCCTCAAAAGTTTTTTCGGCCCGGCTCTCATAGTCCTTCCATATATCCCACCAGAAGGTCTCTTTCTCCGTAACAAACCCCTTGCAGACCTCGGCGACGGATAAATATATATGGACCTCTCGTAAATCTACGGAGTCGAGAATCAGCTCAGGCCTCTTGCCAAGACGGATTATCTTCTCTTCCATCTTCTCAAAAGCCCTTTGAATTTCCCGGCCAAAGGAACGCCGGAGAAAATATTTCTCGCCGCTCACTACTGCCGAAGAAAAGGCCTTGGCTGTAACCGTGCCTGTTGCGGAATCAAAGGAGGTTATCTCCCGTGTCTCCGCCTTATCAAGAGAAGTGGCAAACCCGCCGGTAAAATACTCATCAGGATAACGGGACAATTCACTATCCGTTATTGTGGAAGTGGAGCCGCCCTTGGCCGTACCGCTTATACGCCAGCCGTTATCCTTTAACTGTGGGAGCTCGTTTATTATGTCCTCATCTGTAATAACCTTTAAAAGTTTGCTCTTAACAACATCGTAAAAGAGCGTGGCGTAGAATGTCTCCGTGCCAAGCTGATATGTTATCTCCGCCTTGTAGTTGGAGCCAGCCTCTGAGTTCTCTGCTGCGCTTAGAGAATAGGATAAAAGACCATCCACAGATACTGTCATAGACGCGGCGTCTACAAGCTTAACCGCTGATCCGGGCCGGTAGATTGTTAAGAGCGCCGTAGAAGGCACGGCACGGCGATTATTCTCGAAAACATATGTGCGGAAGGCCTCCGCGGCATGAACCTTGAACTGCTGCTTCATCTTGTCACCCCAGGGGTTTTTGTTGTTTTCGTTACTATATTACTGCTATTACCTGTCTGCACCGTTGAGGGTGCTCCTACGCTAAATCTCGTAATGTCAATCCTTGGGGACCTTGCCAGAGTGGCGGGAGAAAAAGACCCAAGAAACACGGGCAAGCCGCTCATGGAAGAGAGCCCTGCAAAAGAGCCGCCGCAGGAAAAGGTCTCACGAATCTCACCGCTTAAGAGCAGGCCTGAGATGGACGAACCACTTAAGCGATAGCCCATCCTAAGCCCGCCGAGTAAGGTCGATAAAGTGTTCAACTCACCAAAAATTTTCTTAAAGGGCTGAACCATTAGGCCGCCCGTTAAGTTGGAACCGGCGCTAAAATCTCCCATGACGTCCCTCAAGACCAGTAGCGCCGCACCAAGAGAAGTGGCCGAAGCAATTATTCCCTGTGTTCCTATTTCTACATTGAAAGATCCTACGATGGCACTAAGTACCGTGGCCGTACCAGAGAGCGCCTTAAGGGGTTTCAATTCTTGAGTGCCAAAGGAGAGCCACGTGCCGAGCCGTGATTGATTACGAGCTGCAGCCCAATCAGCAGATCGTGTAACTTTGGAAATAGTCACCTCATCATAGATTGAGACTCCGTAACTCGTAGGTTCTTCTCTGCCTAATAAAAACGACTTTGAATCGATAGCAGCGGATGCCGGAATGGGCCCGACAAAGGCCAGGGACTGCAAAATACCATCAACATATAACTTCAGCTTATCGGCATCGGTAGCGCCGGCACCATCATAGGCCATTATATAGTGGTGTTTGGCGCCACTTACAGCTACCGAACCATATGTATTTGCCCCATTTGCAACCAATACATATACTGTACCGAGATCAAATAACCCGAAACGGTGGCTTGCATCCGAATTTCTTTTCACCATAAGCCCGTAATTAGGGCTACCATCTCTTTGCAAAACACCTTCAAGCGTAACGTTAGTAGCACCGCTTAATTCTGTTATAACTCCGCAATCTATAAACTGAGAGCCTCCTGCAAGCCGTCTGCCTCTATCGATATCACTGGGAGCATCCGTAGAGCTATAGTTTGTGGCAGGATAGCTACCAGTTGCGTCATCGAAGGCCCCTTCAGCTTGGTCTTGATTGAAGTGATAAACGGCAACATAATTGGGATCCCATGTATTGATTTTATCATCACCTGCTACGCTACCACCGCCGTAGTAGATATATATATCAGTCCCGACTGTAGCTGAGAGCGTAGGGATCTTGACGTGAAACCAGGCATCCTTACCAACGGCATCATAGGATTCCACCTGAAATTTAAGCAGCGTCCCATCAAGAAGGGCAAAACGCAGATACGTCCCCACACCATCTTCATTAATCCAGAAGTTTGTGTTAGATGAAGGGACGTTAATAACAACAGAAAGATCCGTTAAATCAGCTGAAATATGAGTCTCAGCCGCAATCGTAATTTTCTGCCTGTATTCGTATCCAGTAACCCAGCCCATTCTTACCCCTATCTATCTTGCGTTACATTTTGAACGTTCTACGATATATGCAAGGAACTCTAATCCAAAGTGGCAGAAAGCTGACCCACATCGAATTTAACGGTATCGCCGTTACCTACCGCCTTAGAAACTGTCAATGCACCCGAGGCCAAGAGGTTGCCTGCCGTTAGCGCATCAAATACTGCAAAATGTGTAACAGTTCCCCATGAGGCCGTTGCCTGAGGAAAGGTAAGAGCGTTAGCGTTACTGATAGAGCCAGCCGCAGCCGCATTCCAGTCAATCGCTGAAGTAGTTACACGGGCGTAGGCTCCGCCAGTGGGCTCTGCAAGTCCAGCTCCGGTGTCGAGCGGGTCTGCCGTTGAGAGGCCGACATATGCGGTTGGCATTGTATAAGCCGCCTTTCCAAAAACATGATCAAGCACTTTAAGCTCAAGATAATCTGAAAATGACATGTGTTTTTCTCCTCCGGGTTATGTGTTCTGCAAGACCCTTTCAATCTCACATATAGCGATCGGAAGGCCATTTCAACGAGGTAACTCATCTGCTGATTCGATGAACTTATCGTTTTATCACCCTTGCTTTTTTATAATTACAATCTATGCATCTTTCTTTCTCTTAGCCGCATGCATGGCCCCGTCTCGCACCTTTCTCTCAATCTCTCTAAGGTCCTTTCCTTCCGGGGCCCTTCCCTTACAGCGCTCAACATGCCTGCACATACGCGAGATAACCCTCTCTACGGCCTTTTTCTCTCTCAATATTCAACCCCCCACATTTCTCCCGTCAGGGACCAGTAACGTATTACTTCTTTCTTGATCTTGCCGGTATCTTTGCTCCCACCGATGATTTCTTTCTACTCTGCTTCTCAACCGGCACAAGCCCCTTACTCACACACTCATTCAGCTCAGACTCACTACGTGCCTCTATTGTAATAGGGGTGCCGTCTTTCATAAAAGTTCCGCTAAAAAACCACGTTGCCATTTACTACCCCCTTGGACTCTTTAAAGGCCTGGATAGCCTTTTTGTTTAGTTTAACCTTTGGAACAAGTCTCTTCCTTTTCACTTTCGCAAGCCCCAGATGTCTTCTTACCTCGGCTCCCATAAGCTCTTCAGGTATAGGATCCGTTGGCTGCAAAAAACTAGTCACTGGAAAAGCTATCCCTGCGTCCTTTAACCCCTGATGCGCTCTCAGGCTCTCTTCCATACGTAATAAAAGATCTTCGTCAGGCGTGTGAAGAGGAACCCACTTATCCCGCCAATACCTTATAGCGGCCTCTTTTAAATCCGTTACTTTTACAGTCTGAATAAGACGCACTCCTCCGCCGTACTCTGTAAACTGTTTATTCCACATCCAAAAATCCCGCAGTAACTCACCCTGCCACGCAATACCTCCCCTTACATCCGAGGCAAGTGAATAAAAACCCTCCTTAACCGGCCGTACTCTCTTTGCGGTCATACCTAAATCCCCCTGTAAATATGTGGGAGGGGCTTTTGGCCCCTCGCCACTTGACCAGAGTAAGGATCTCTTACTCGTGAGCCGTTATTATCTTTACTCCGCCGCCGGCATCAGGATTGACGCAGCCGTGACCGTACACGGCCGTTACGACAACCTCTGTAGCGCGAAGCGATGCGTCTCTCTGCAGCTCTGTCTTGGCCCCCGTCTTCAATACAAAGGCCAGCCCTGACTGATTGCCCATGGGCATCATCACACCCTGTCTGTCAACATTGACGTTAACAGAAGCGCAGTTTGTGGACTGGAAAATATCCACACCATAAAGGCTCGCCATGGCGCCGATATCGCTGGCAGGAGCAGAAGCTCCTCCCCAGACAGCACCTGTAGTTGCCGCAAGGGCAAGCCGCAGATCATGAACCTGCTTGGGATGAAGAACCGATACAAAAGGTCCTGTGGCATTACCTAACTCCATTGTGTAAAGTGCCTCAAGAAAATTAGTCTCCGTAATACCTACCCCGGTAGTACCAACAGTGTTGGTAAAACTTGATACAGCGAAGAGCAGATCACCGTCAATCTTACTGGCAAGTGATTTACCAAGCTCCGCCGCGTATGGCTCAAGACCTCCAAGGACAGAGCTGTTAAGAAGCATATCTGTTACCGTTATCATTATCCCGGCCTCATCAGCGGTAATGCTCGTAGAAGTGGTGTTAACAGCCGTGTTGCTCATGTCCGTGGCCTCTGTAAGGTCAGCGGCCGCAAGCATAGGCCATTTAGGAAAATCAACGGTAAGGGTGCTGTCTCCGCTTATATCCGCCAGCCTTACAAGGGGCGGCATCACGGATTCGGCATAAGCCGCGTCTATTACAAGACGAGATACTATCTCTGCGGCTATTAACTCACCGGCGCTTAGAGCGGCCGAAGTTACTTCGTTTGCCATTAGAAAACCTCCTTAAAAAAAATAAAACTTAAAAAACTTCACAAATATGTGATTAGTAACCCGCCGTAAGGCTACCTTTCTACAGAACTGAAACGCTTCTTTCTTGCATCCAGAAATGGATTCTTAACGTCCCTGAACCTGTATACCTGTCCGGCAGAGCCATGTACGTTGATACCCTCACGCAGATATCTGTCAAGATCTTCGCGAGGCATGGAACTCCACGATGATGGATCACCAAGGCTATGGCCGCCAATGCTGCCATGAGTAAAACCGGAGCCGTGTGAGCCTGCTCCAGCACCGCTTGCTGATCTTAAATGATGAGGCCTGTCGCTTAACCACTGAGAGATAAAGTCATCCATCTCAACAGGATATCCCGAGTCGTTTATCTTCGCGGATCCCGAAGAATTTACAACGGTGACATGGCCCTCTTCATCCATCCTCACCCTGTCATCCAGGAGTTTCACTATCTCTTCACCATCTACGACGTTGTACTTCGATACGGCCTTAAGGAGTGCAAGCTTTTTTTTCTCCTCCTTAAGTCCGGCTATCTCACGACGCAGCCCCTCCACGTCCTCACTTGATGAACGTGTCCTCTGGGCCTTGGCAAAGGCCTTTCTATATGATTCGTCAATGAGCTCCTGCACCCGGGCCTGCTGCTCGCTGCTAAAGGCAACCCTTCCGGATGTGCTCTCAGATTCATTACCATGGCCATTACTCTTTTCCGGCGTCTTGAACTCACTACTCTGCATTAGTAATCCTCCTGTGATTTATCCCCCGTTAAAAGGTCAATACAAAAGTGACCAGCCCTGCCTGAAGGGCAACCTGCCGCGTCTCGGGGTTAAACGCGCGATACGGGCAAACTACAGCAACGTATTCGTTGCCCCGCTTACAAAATCAAGCGTCTTCTTCTTGTCCATTAACGCCCTGACAACCCTCTGACAAACATGGGACTTATCGCTAAAAGATAGTTTTTGCCAGTCCTCTTTATCAACGGAGGTCAGTATGGCCCTGCGGGCCTCTTCCCAGATACTACTGGTAATCTTGTAGGCCTCGGGAAAACTAATCCCATAACCCATACAAAGTTTCTTTGCGGTACTAAAAGCTTCTTTGTCAAGGTAACTGTTACTCACTATTCCCTCCTTTTTCCTCTCCGGGGGATACTGCCGACCTATCATCACCTGTCTCAACACCTTCTTCTATCTCACCCTTGATCCTGGCTTTAAGTCTCTCATCCATCTTCGGTAATATTGTTGTGACTATCTTTTTCTGCAGCTCTTTACGAAAAGTCTTTGAATCAACTACCGCTGACTGAGCCTTAATGGCATTATCAAGATCCTTTGCCATATCACGTACAGAAAAATCATCAGGATAATCAATAAGCCCATCAAAACGGCTCCCCGACCACCTTGCCCATAGGTCAAGTACTGTGGACTCGGCCTGCTCTATATTGTCGGCCTTCTCGGCAAGTGTTGCATAGAGCTGCTGATATTCAAGTTCAAGAGCCACACCAGACCTGACATGAGCAAAATCCTCTGATGACTTTACTCCGCCAAGCTTTGCAATTCTGTGTATCTCGGCGATGTCCTGCCTCACCCACTCGCGTATCTCCGTTAGAGAAGAATGGGGCGGCTCGAGCCAGTATGGTTTTGCGTTTGGTTCTGAGGGATCATACTGAAGAATATTCCTCGGCCCTATCTCCCTCTCATCATCACCGCCTGCCTTGGAGTAAGGCATGGCCAGCATTGGAAAAGCCGTATTCTCAATAATCTCCTTTGCATCGCTGCAGAGGTAATAAATATTCTTATTAATATCAGCTATGTCCTGCAGGTCCGAGCTGCCCACCATCTTTATGCCGCTTCTCTTATTGTAAAGCGTCACCAGAGGAACAACACCAAGGCCGTGCTCCCCAAAACCACGCAGCCGCACCTCTCCGCTCTCTCTTTCCACCTCCCATAACTCCCATAACTCCCTTGTCCAGATACGATAAGTATTTTCATCCACACGAATCTTCACCCTCTCAAGTACGGGTTTACCTGAGGGCAACCTGGTAAATGTCCAATCCAAAAGGTTCTCCGGGGTTATAAGACTCACATAAGGACGAATGTCCTCGCTAATAGCCTCGGCCCTTGTCATGGCGTTGTTTTCAGGGCTGTCCACAAGAATAGAAACCCTGCCGTAAACAGAGGCGAACCTCTGCGCGTCGCGCATGAACTGAGAAAAATTTGAGCCCTCGTGGTCCGCATCCTTGAGAAATGATTTAAAGAGAGGGTCCGCCGCAAGAGAGCCGTAATCCCTGCTTGCGCTCTTTCTGTACAGATGAGACACGAAGATGTCCACAATTGGGCCGCAGTAATTATAATAATATGCAATCTCTTTGCGGCGCCGGTAGTTAGTGGCGCTCTCAAAAGGATGCTGCAGTAAATAGTCTGCCTTCTTGTAAAGGGTTCCACCAAGGTAGGACCTTATATAGAATATCCACTCTTTTACCCATGCATCATAATGAGGATGTGTTTTCTCAAGCTCTTCTAATGTCACCGTAACCTCTTTTTTTGTTTGTTTACCTTCACTTGTTCCACTGGCGCCGTCTTATTTATAAAACCTTCTCGATGGATCGAATCTATTACTCCTCAGGGGAAAATCATACTCAATAAAATATCCCAGGGCGTCTGTAGCATGTGTCCTCTCGGGATTTGTCTTATCTATATCCACACCGCCCTCAGTCCATACTACGCTCTCAAAATCTTTCTTAAGGTTTACGCACTGCGGGTGATGAAAAAGCCTGAACTCATCCTTCGTGTTCTCAAGCATACTATTAACGGCATTTATTCTGTCTTTGACGGGAGGATTCCTGCGTTTTATCCTCTGCGTCTTAAAACCAAGCTCAGTTAAGAGCACATAATCCGTCTTACCGGTGGTGCTCCTTGCCGAGCCGGCGGAATCTCCATAAACCACCACTCCGGCGCCATGCTTACCGTATCTCTTTAAGAACTCGCGGCCCATCTCAACGGTATTTGTGTTATGAAGAACTATCTCGTCAAAGACGAAAACCCTTCTCCCGTCTGTCTGGGCAAGTATCCATACGCAGGGGTCCACATTAAAGTCACAGCAGACAATTATAGGCAGATTCGGCTCCAGCCTTATATGGCTATCCATATGCCTCTCTGATCGATATGCGTAATAAACCCTCTCCGTAGCACCCTCAAAACTCGCCTCATACTCCTGGCGAAATGTCTTCGGATCAAGCATCCTCTTGGCGGACTCTATCTCGGCACGTGGCAGGATATCGCCGGAGTTCCACCTATAAAAACCCCAGTCAAGATCTACCCCGGAACGCGCATAATCAGCAAGGTCCTTGAAATGATTAAACCCCTCGGGTACCCCTATAAACCAGCACCATCCCTGCCTGTCCGAGAGAGCGGGCCTTATATTTTCTGTCCAGACCGTGGCTCTCATATCAGCGTACTCATCAAGAACACCTCCATCCCAGGCAATGCCTTCAATCCTCTGGGGCCTGTCAAGTCCTACAACCCAGAGCTCACTGCCAAAACGCGTCTTAATACACAGATCACTCTCGTAGACCTTCTTCACCCATTTTGAGGGGATAAGAGCCTTCAGATCGTTCCAGAAAATCCTCTTAGCCTGCCCCCTTGTCGGTGCCGCGGCAAAGTACCTTGGGATGCTCCATCTTTTTCTCTCCGCCAGACTCATAACAAGCCTTCTCTTAGCAAGCTCGGTCTTCCCGGAGCGCCTGCCTGCGGTGACTACACTGAATCGTTTCTCATCAGTCCAGAGCCTTATCTGCTCGCGATGGTACCGTAAGGGATGCCATCTCTTCGATAAACTCCTCCGTATCATCGCATCGGAGTTCGCCCTCGAGGACGTCAAGACCCCAGGCCTGTCTTTGCCCCTTGACCACGACACTTAATATATCTCCTGCAAGCTTTGCGACCTTCAACTGCTCAAGGCCTTTATTAAGATCCCTTTTACAGAGACCGGCTACCAACTTCTTCCTAACCTTATCCCATAGCCTGCGATGCTCCGCGGTAATACCCTCCATGGCCTCCAGAGAAGAAATACCCTTGGAATTTAAGTCGCCTTTAAGAGCCTCTGCCTGATTCACTACACCTTCTTTTGCTGATTCCACCGCTACTTCATCTACCCCTGCTCTCATCTCCTCAGCCTCGTAATCAGATTCAAGGGAGACATGTCTGGCAGATTTCTGTGCCTTATTACAATCCCATGCACCCACTACGTTTTTATACACCTCCACAGGAGGTAGAGCTTCTACCGTCTCGATCCTCATCCTTTAGATCTCCTCAAGGCCATCATGATCCACACATCTTCCAATAGGATAAAGACTAATAAAGACATGACCGCACTCAAGACATCTCTCCGGCTCCCTCAAAAGGACCCTTTTTCTTCCAATCTGACGATATTTAAACCAATTGAGCCCACCTGAAGCCTTCATCTCAGAACCGGATACATCTGTCATGGCTGCGACCTCCTGATGTTATTTTTTTCTCCTCTATACCCTATGGTGTTTTTTTTCTACCCCTTCACGCCCATCTATTTGTTTTTACAAGACAAATAAGGCAATTTTATTCTACCCCCATCACTAAAGGTCGAAATTAGAGATAAAAAAAACCGCGCGGGTTATAACCCGTGCGGTTTCTACTTAACAAAATATATTGAATTATTTTAAGACTAATGAAAACCTATTTTTTCTTATCTGAGGTAAGCCAATAATGACCGTTATCCCTCTCAAAGAGCATATTTTTCTCAAGTATATGCTCTACGCCGGCTGCAAAACCATATATCTTAAACTCATCAAGAACGTCTCCAAGAGACTGATACTGCCTAATGGTCTTATACTCACTCCAGCTAACCTCGGGCTCTGCCTCAGGGGTTGAAATAGATATCTTCCTTCGCCTTCTCCTGTGTCCTTGCGGATGCGACTTTTTCTTCTGATCTGTAAAGTATTTCATAAGCCCTCCCAAGTGAAATCCTGTGACTCTTCGCAATTACCCTCATATGAGTACTCCAATAATGATACTCCATAAAAACAGCCCGCTCCCTTGGGCTGAGATCAGAGAGCGGCCATAAAAGATCACGAAGGCCAGGCCCCTCTCCACTAAGCTTGTCATAAAAGATTTCAGCATCTATCTTAATCTTACCGGCCAAATATTTTCTCTCTAAAGTATAAGTGTACATAAAAGACAAAAAAGTCAATAATTCTCTTAATGTGCGTGTACTTCACACATAAAACAAGAAAAACTAAAACTACTTAACTATTAATTGATTTACAGGAAATAGAAGTGTGCGATGGAACAGAATGGCTGTCCTAAGAAAACAACTGTAATATAGTATATTACGCATGTCTAAGATGATTTTCACCGTCGAAGTATCTATGGCCAGTTGTTGTAAACGATTTATTCCACCGATTATGATATTTATTATACAGTATATTTATGTTCTTGTCAAGAACATATTTAAAATACTGCTCTTGTTTAAAAAAACAAAGGCATTTACGTTGTATATAAAGCAGGAAAGCCAAGAGTAAAAAGAAAAGGGCAAAAACAGTAAAGATAAGGGGGGGGGCGTCGTCATGTAGCGAATCTAAAGTGCAGTATGTCTCCATCCTTCACAAAATACTCCTTTCCTTCCATACGCACCAGGCCTTTTTCTCGGCATCCGGCCTCGCCTTTCCATGCAATAAAGTCCTCATATTTTATAACCTCGGCCTTAATAAAACCGCGCTCAAAATCGCTGTGAATAACACCGGCAGCTTCCGGGGCTTTGGCTCCGTCTCGTACGGTCCATGCCCTTACCTCAAGAACGCCTGCGGTAAAATAAGTAATAAGGCCGAGAAGAGAATATGATGCCCCTGCGAGCCTGTCGAGGCCGGACTCACTAAGTCCAAGGCCATCGAGAAATTCACTCCTCTCATCATCACTCATTACCGATAACTCCGACTCAATTGAGCCGCACATGGATACAAAACCGCCGCCAAGCCTCGCAGAAGCCTCACGAACGCTCTCTACAGCATCGCTCCTGCCGCCAAGATCATCCTCGCCAACGTTGGCGACATAGATAACGGGCTTTGCCGTAATAAGGCAGAGGTCCTTCACAAGGGGGGCCGTCTCAGCATCAAGTACACTCCTTGCGGGCCGTCCGTCTTCAAGGGCTTCTTTCAGGTTCTCGTAAATAGCTGCCAAACGTATGGCATCTTTATCACCGGATTTAGCGAGCTTCAATGTGCGATGATGCCTTTTTGTAACAGCATCAAGGTCCGCCAGCATTAGCTCTGTCTCTACTACATCTATATCGTCAAGAGGTGAGACCTTTCCTGCCACATGAACGACACCGGGGTCGTCAAAACACCTTACAACATGGGCTATCATATCCACCTCGCGTATGTTGCCCAAAAAACGGTTGCCAAGCCCCTCACCACGGCTTGCGCCCTTTACAAGACCGGCTATATCCACGAACTCCACGGCTGTTGGCAGAATCCTCTCAGGTTTCACAATCTCAGCAAGGGCATCGAGCCTGCTGTCCCGCAGAACTACCATGCCCACGTTCGGGTCTATAGTGGTAAAAGGATAATTGGAAGAGACGGCACCGGCAGAGGTCATCGCATTAAAAATCGTAGATTTACCCACATTTGGAAGCCCGACAATACCGCAATTAAAACCCATGAAGCACTAACCTCTCTGGTATGAATATAAGAGAAATATTCTTCGCTGATATAGACGATATATATCATAAAAAAAGAACTGGGGCGGTTAGACCTAACCGCCCCAACTCAACAATACTATCTTTACTGAATGTAAAAAGCAGCCGAGTTAATGCCTCCATAGCCACTCTTTGACAAAATAAAAAACAAACCCTGAAAAGCTATCCCTGAAACACGGCCTCTCCTAGACAAGCAGGGGTGCTATGATAAGGGAGACAACACTCATAAGCTTTATAAGTATGTTCATTGAAGGCCCTGATGTGTCCTTGAATGGGTCTCCAACGGTATCTCCCACAACGGCCGCCTTGTGCGAATCAGAGCCCTTGCCGCCGTGACTGCCCTGCTCAATGAATTTTTTGGCATTATCCCAGGCGCCACCGGCATTTGCCATGAAGATGGCAAGCAGCACTCCAGTTACCGTAGCACCTGCGAGCATGCCGCCAAGGGCGTAAGGGCCCAGTATGAAACCGATTATAATAGGCATTAAGAGGGCGATAAGGCCGGGAAGTATCATCTCTCTAAGGGCGGCCTTGGTGCTTATGTCGATACATCTGTCAACATCGGGCTTTACCCCTTCTTTACCGTCAAGGAGTCCGGGTATATCCCTGAACTGCCTTCTAATCTCGTTAACCATCTTAAAGGCGGCCTTACCAACGCTTGTCATGGTAAGGGCCCCGATGAGGAATGGCAAGGTGCCGCCGATAAAGAGGCCGATTACTACCTTGGGGTCTGTAATAACAATCTCGAAACTGTGCCCGAGCTTCATGGTAATGGCCTGACTGTAGGCCGAGAACATGGCAAGAGCCGTTAAGGCCGCCGAACCAATGGCAAACCCCTTACCTATGGCCGCCGTCGTGTTGCCAAGGGCGTCAAGGCTGTCTGTTATCTCTCTTACATCTTCACCGAGACCGCTCATCTCTGAGATACCACCTGCGTTATCGGCTATGGGGCCATAAGCATCAACACTCATGATTATGCCTGTGGTAGCAAGCATTCCTACCGCCGCTATACCAATACCGTATAGCCCGGCAAAGTGGTTGGCTACGAATATTGCGATGCAGATAGCGAGAAGTGGGAGAACAGTGCTCTCAAGGCCAACGGCAAGGCCGCTTATTATATTCGTGGCAGCCCCTGTCTCACTGGCCTCCTCTATCCTATGAACGGGACCTGCCGAGGTATAATACTCCGTAATTAGCCCTATGGCAATACCGCAGATACAGCCCGCGAAGACCGCCACATAAACGCTTACAGCTACGTGTGAGGCAAATGTGCTGAAAAAAGCCAAGATAAGAAATATGGCGGTGGCTATAAAGGTTGAGTAACGCAGCGCAGAAGCAGGATTAAAGCGCTCAAGATATTTCATGGCCGCTATGCCTATGATAGAGGAGATTAACCCCATCATGGCAAGTATCAGAGGATAAGACATAAGCGCCAAACTGCTGCCGAGCTTAGCAGATGCCGAGCCCGCTATTACCGTTGCACCAAGGGCTATAGTGGCAATTATAGAGCCCACATAGGACTCGAAGATATCAGCGCCGAGTCCGGCTACGTCGCCTACATTATCTCCAACATTATCGGCGATAACACCGGGGTTGCGCGGGTCGTCCTCAGGTATACCTGCCTCAACCTTACCAACAAGGTCGGCGCCAACATCGGCGGTCTTCGTATATATGCCGCCGCCTACCCTGGCAAAAAGTGCTATTGAAGAAGCACCCATGGCAAAACCGTTTATAACAGCCGCTGTATCAGGATACCCATAAAAATAGAAAAATATTCCTATACCCACAAGACCGAGACTCGCTACTGATAACCCCATAACAGAGCCGCCGATAAAGGCAACACTAAGGGCCTTGCCGGCGTCAGGCTTATACATATTTGCAGCTTCCGCTGTTCTTACGTTTGCCTTTGTAGCTCCCTTCATCCCGAAAAAACCTGCCATCATTGAGAAGCTGGCGCCGAAGAGATAGGCTATAGCCGTAGAGAAACCGATAAAGATAGTTAGGGCGATGGCCGCCAGAATAATTACGATAAAGAGTATCCTGTACTGCCGCTTCAGGTAAACCATGGCCCCGCCATGGATAAGGCCGGCTATCTCACGCATCTTTTCGTTACCCTCTGGTTTGCCGGTAACGATAATATACATGACGCCAGCGAGAACAAGGCCGCCCACCCCGAGAAAAGGCGCGAGAGTAGTGAGAAATCCCATAACAACTCCTTTGCTGAATGATTATACAGACTAAAGGGGCTACCTTAATGCGTTATAGCCCACTAACCAGCTAATTAAATCTATTCATCGCGGCTGCTATCCCTTCTTCGATAATACATTCTACGGAAGAGAGAGCATTTTCAAGCATTTCTTCAAGGACCTGGCGTTCCTCAAAGCTGAATGAACCAAGAACATGGGCCGTAAGGTCTCCGTGCTCCGGCCTGCCTATACCAAGACGCAGCCTTGGAAAATCCGAGCCGCCAAGGTTTTCTATTACAGAGCCAAGCCCGTTATGACCGCCGCTGCCTCCCCCCGGCTTTATCCTTAAAGTGCCAAGGGGCAGCTCACAATCGTCAAGCAATACAAGTACTGATGCAGGAGAGAGTGCAAATTTACGCGTAAAGGCCCCGACAGCCTTACCGCTGAGATTCATAAAGGACATTGGCTTTATCAGCGCCACGTCCTCGCCTTTAATACTCCCCCTCCCCCAGAGGGCTCCGCTTGCTCTGGAAGCACACTTTATTCCAAACCGCACGGCAAGCCTGTCAAGGAGCATGAAACCCACGTTGTGCCGAGTATTTACATATTCACTGCCGGGATTTCCCAGCCCCGCGATAAGAAACAAGTATACTTTCCCGTATATATCGTCTTAAGTCAGCCATATGGCCGATTCAATACTCGCAAGTAATTAATCGGCAGCCGTAGTTCTTTCGGGCTATTCCTCAGAAGGAGTCTCTTCCTTCTCCTCAAAGCTCTTTGCCAGCTCCTCAGCGGTCTCTTCCTCGGTCTTGACCTCCTCCTCAGCAGCAGGAGCTACGATAGAAAGCACAGTAAGCTCCTCGTCATCGGCAAGCTTAACGCCTTCAGGAAGAATAACATCCTTTATATGGATAGCATCACCGAGGTCCAGCTCCGTGATATCCACATCAATGCTGTCAGGGATAGCTCTTGGCAGGCATTCCACGGTCATCTGCCTGACTCCATGCTGTACTATACCGCCAAGCACCACTCCCTTGGCCTTACCAGTTATATGCAATGGGACCTCTACGGTAATAAGCGTACCGTAAATAACGTGTATAAGGTCTACGTGCTCAATGGTATCGTGCACGGGGTGACGGACTACTTCTTTGAACATAGCCGTTTTTTTATCCCCGCCCTCTATATCAAGGGTAACGATTACGTTTGCACCGGCAGAGAGATGAAGCACCCTCTCCAGCTCTTTTCTGTTAAGGCTTAGCGGCAGGGATTTTTCAATGCCCGGGCCGTAAAGTACAGCCGGGGTCATACCCTCTCTTCTAAGACTTCTTGCTACCGCCCTACCTGTAACGTTTCTTATGCCTGCCGGCAGGCTTATCTCTTCCATTAAACGTCCTCCATGAATATCATTTTAAATAAGATTAAATAAACTTAGTTTTTTCAAAAAAAACTCTACACAGCTTCAGACAAAGAGAGAACTTACTGAGTCCCCGCTATGAATTCTCTTTATGGCCTCGGCAAGAAGAGAGCCAATGGATACAACCTTTAACTTGCCGCAGTTCCTTCCCCTCTCGTCAAGGGGGATGGTATTGGTCACCACCAGTTCTTTTATGGGAGAAGCCTCGATACGGCTTATGGCAGGCCCAGAGAGCACCGGATGAGTACAGCAGGCATAGACCTCGCTGGCACCGAATCCCTCAAGTGCCTTAGCCGCCTGCGTAATCGTACCAGCCGTATCAATCATGTCATCAAGGAGTATGGCAGTTTTACCGCTAACATCACCTACCACATGCATGACCTCTGAGACATTAGGCGCGGAACGCCTCTTGTCTATGATGGCGATGCTGGCTCCAAGCCTCTTAGCAAAAGCACGCGTCCTCTCAACGCCTCCTGCATCAGGAGAGACGATGACAACGTTGTCATCAAAACGACCTTTTATATGATCAAGAAGTACGGGGGTTGCGAAGAGGTTATCAACGGGAATATCAAAAAAACCCTGAATCTGCCCTGCGTGAAGATCCATACATACAACACGCGTTGCCCCTGCCGTGGCGATAAGGTCGGCAACCAGCTTTGCCGTTATAGGCGTCCTCGGGGCTACCTTCCTATCTTGCCTGGCGTAACCGTAATAAGGTATTACCGCTGTAATAGACTGAGCAGAGGCCCTCTTAAGGGCATCTAACATTATAAGAAGCTCCATCAGGTTGTGGTTGCCCGGAGAAGAAGTAGATTGCACCACATAGACCTCACGACTCCTTACGCTTTCTTGAATATCAACACATATTTCACCATCGCTAAAGCTCTTTACCTCAGCTTTGCCAATCTCCATACCAAGGTGAGCCGCAATCTCCTCGGAGAGAGATTTGTTGGAATTTCCGGAAAATAATCTTATGTTTTTCATCTTAAAACAAACCCTGCTAAGAAAAGTATCTTATTAGCCACAATGGCTGGGGCGGGAGGATTCGAACCTCCGATTGCGGGGATCAAAACCCCGTGCCTTGCCGCTTGGCCACGCCCCAATCGGAGAACCACGGTAAGCCGCAAGCAAAAAAAAACCGTAATGACAAAGGTAACTATCTACCAAAGATCTTTATTATAAAAAAAAAGACAGAGGCCTACTTATAAATCATGCAATAGCTGAGGCAAAAACCACTCAGCACCTCATATTACCATCCTACCCGGCCAAGAACACAAACAAACCAATCGCAATGTAGACCCACAACTAAAGAGCTCTACCTCAGCGGTCCCAAAATATTTAAATCCAATCCCCGAGCCCTACAGCCCGCTCGCAAGGAAGACAGAAAACTTTTTTTCGGCATATTTCTCTTTAAGGCGAGTATATGCCTGCTCAGCCGCTTCTTTTACCGTGAAGAGACCAAATACCGTGGGGCCGCTACCTGACATTAGCGCAGCATCTGCGCCGGATTCCAGAAGGACCCGCTTAAGGCCCTCTATCTCTGGAAACCTGCCGCAGGTAACGTCCTCAAGATCATTCTTAAGTTTGTCAAGAAGGCCTTTCTTACTCTCAAAAAACCTATCTGAATTAAATAAGATATTCTTTTCGCCCTTCTTTGTCAAGCTCAAATTCTCGTAAACCCACCTGGTGGAGACGGAAAAACCGGGGTTAATTAAGATATAGTGGAATCCCGGCACCTTTACCGCCCTTAAGACCTCCCCTCTGCCTCTCGCTATGGCAGGAGTCTTAAGCATGAAAAAAGGCACGTCAGAGCCCAGTGTGGCACCAAGTTCCATAAGGGTTTTCTGCCCAAGGCTGGTACCGAAGATGTCATCTAGAGCCATGAGTACACCGGCACAGTCCGAACTGCCTCCACCGAGTCCCGCACCAACGGGTATCACCTTTTTTATGCGGATAAAAACGGACTTACCCTGCAGCCCTGTACTTTGAAGAAAAAGTTCCGCGGCGCGATAAGCCAGGTTGCGGTCATCTGAAGGTATAAGCGCAGAATCCGTCTTAATGGATATACCTTTATCAGGCCCTTCAATAGAGACCGTAAGTTCATCGTATAGAGAAATAGACTGAAGAAGGGAATATATCTCGTGGTAACCGTCAGGCCTTTTGTCCAGTATACGTAAAAAAAGATTTACCTTGGCCGGACATAGAACTTTGACCTCGGTTAGCCCCTTCAAGGGGGTCTGATTAGTCATTGACTGAGGATAGCGCCGTTAAAAATGCCCCACCTTAGTGGGTGCTACCTTGCATACCTCGTTAAGTTCCGCAAGGATAGTTGATTCATGATAATCATTCATGGCAAGAAGAAATTCAAGGGACTCAACCCTTGCGCCGGGTACAATAAGGGCTGCGGCACCGAGGTGTTTTTTTATTATGACCTCCGCCTGGGGACAGGTGTTTATAATATCCCTTACGATCATCTTACCATTTATGACACCCTCGTCGGAATGCCTGCGTTTATGAGTACTGCTATCACTTGCTGCCATATTGAGTATACCCCCAAACTTAAAGACTAAAACAATACCGTGGCAATGCCCATGACCCAATCCGTGAGCGGGCCGGGATATACACCAAGAAAAATAATAAGTATGTTAAGAATATATAAAACTACGCGCGTCGCGCAATCAATGTGTATTGGCTCAGGGTTAGTAGGTTCCCTGAGATACATGCTCTTTATTACAAGGAGAAAATAGTACATGGCCACGATTGCCATTACCACACCTATTACGGCAAGGACCAGCAGACCGCTCTGCACAGCTGCGGCGATAAGGTAGAATTTAGCTATAAAACCACCGAGCGGAGGTATGCCGGCCATGGAGAGAAGCCCTATGAAAAGAGTAGCGGCAAGAAGAGGAGAGCGCTGAGATAACCCGGAAAAAGTACTGATAAGGTAGGAGCCCTCATGATTATATACGATTGCTATAGCCACGAAGCTGGCCAGTATGGATATTGAGTAGACAACAAGATAAAACATTACAGCACCGGCGCCAAGTGAAGATGCAGCCGCTACAGCCATAAGGAGGTAGCCGGCCGAACCAATACCACCGTATGCGATAAGCCTCTTTATATCTTTTTGAGGCATGGCCGCGAGGTTCCCGAATATGAGCGTGGCACCTGAAATAATCGCTACCAGGATCATCCACTCAGTCTTTACCGAGCCAAGTGCGGTAAATAGTATCCTCAGCAGAATAACAAAACCGGCGGCCTTTGAACCTGAGGCGAGGAACGCCGTTACCGGAGTTGGCGCGCCCTGATACACATCAGGGGCCCATACATGAAATGGCAGAGCAGATATCTTAAATGTTATGCCTATAACAACAAGGCAGACACCTATTAGTAGGAAAGCGTTGCTGGCAGAACCGTCTCGTACAACGGCAGCTACCTCGGCAAAACCCGTTGACCCGGTAGCACCGTAGATAAAACTAATACCGTAGAGCAGAAAACCCGAAGAGAGAGCCCCGGTAATGAGATACTTCAGCCCTGACTCTATGCCCTCGGGATTCTCCTTTCGAAAAGCCACAAGTACATACTGCGTAACAGCAACAAACTCAAGTGCAACGTAAAAACTGATAAAATCAAAGCTTGAGGCGATGAACATGAAACCTGCTGTAGCGAAGAGCAGTAACGCATAGAACTCTGTCTTCCACTGCGAGAGGTGACGTTCATATTTTAATGTCGTAAAGAGCACAAATATAAGTACGAAAATGAATAACAGCTTGAAGAAAATAGATACATTGTCCTGAATAAACATCCCGGAGAGCGCCGGTCCGGAAGTGGCGCAGAGCAAACCGGCACCGGTAACAATAGCGGCGATGATACCAACGATACCGAATATCCTCCTTGACCCATTCGATGCCTCTTTGGGAATAAAAAAACCTACAACGAGGAAGGCAAGTGCAAAACCCAGGAGGATGAACTCAGGTATAAGTCTTTGTAAGTGCATTTCCATTTAAAAAACCTTTCTAACGTGTACTAAATATCCGGCGATCGCGTTTCAAACTCAACTGATAGGCAAAACAGGTATGCGTGAGAGTAAGGTGTCCACACCACTGTTTATAAGATCAAGAAGTATAGATGGATAAAAACCAACTATAAAGAGAACAACTATAAGAATGATGAATGGAAACTTCTCCACAAATCCCGTGGCGTCCTTTATACCCTCCCACCTCTTCAACTCTTCACAGAAAAATACGTTCTTTATAGCCCGAAGCATATAAGTGGCTGTCACTATTATCATAAAGACAGATATAACAGTCTGAACGGGATAATCCTTAAAGGCGCCGACAAATATCATCACCTCTGCCACAAAGTTGGCAAGCCCCGGCAGACCGCTTGAGGCAAAGGCCATAACGGCAAATGCCACGGCCACAAAGGGCAGCTTACCGGCAAGGCCCCGCAGATCGTACATCATCCTTGTGTGGGTCTGGTCATAAATAAAACCGATTAGCGAGAAGGCAAGTGCCGTCATGATACCGTGAGCGAACATGAGAAGCACGGCGCCGTTTACGCCTATATGATTCAATGTAGCAAACCCCAGGAGGACATATCCCATATGGCTCGATGAAGAGTAGCCCACCATGAACTTCATGTCCTTTCTGGCCATGGCAACCATACCGCCGTAGAATATATTAATAAGGCAGAGAATCGCCACAACGGGCATCCAGAAAGACGCCCCTTCAGGCAGAAGCCCCATGGCTACGCGCAGTATTCCATAAGCGCCTATCTTCATAAGAACCCCGGCATGGAGCATACTAACAGCCGAAGGCGCCGCGGCATGGCCTATAGGAGACCATGAATGGAATGGGGCCAGCGGGACAAGTACGCCAAAACCTATGAGCAGGGGTAAGAAGACCTTTATCTGATACCCGTGGGCAAATGTAACCTGGCTGAGCTGCACCATATCAAATGTGTAATGCCCTGTCTGCGCCCCGGCTACAAAATATATAGAGAGTATACCAAGCATGGCGAATACGGCGCCAAGGCTTAAGTACAGCGTAAGTTTCATCGTAGCGTATTCGCGGTTTGCGCTGCCCCATATGCCTATAAGGGGGTACATGGGTATAACCGCCAGCTCGTAGAAGAAGTAAAAACAGAGTAGATCCAGTGAGGTAAAGACCCCGAAGACTCCGGCAACGAGGAGAAGAAGGAAGATATAATGCTCTTTAACCCTGTGTGTTATCCCCTTCCATGATACGAATACAGCGGTAAATATAACAATAGCCGTTAGCAGAACCATGGCGATGCTTATCCCGTCTACACCAACGTGATAGTTGATGCCCATGGATTTAACCCAAGGTATATTCTCCTCAAACTGATATCCGCCCTTTGCCATATCGTAGGCAAAAAGAAGATAGAGGGAGAGGGCAAGGGGGATGGCTGTGGCCGCCACCGCGATGCCGTGTATCAGCCCATGGTCCTTATCGTTTACAAAGATAAGAATTATTACGGCTATGAGAGGCGCGAGTATTATCGCCGATATTACAGGAAAGCCTTCCACGTTGTTTTACCTTTTTTCCTTCGTTAAAGTTCCCTCTTTGCCATGGAGGCATAAGAGGTCTTTGCCCTTAAGTTAAAGCGTATATTATTATCAAAGCTACTACGCCCGAGACCATGAAAAAGGCGTAATGCTGCACTCCGCCCGTAATTGTGGAGCGCAGGAAAAGTCCCACGTGCCTTGTAATGTAGGCAGAGCCGTTTATAAAAAAGTGGATGATTATATTTACCTCAATATAGCTGGATATCCGTGCGACCTGGTTATAGATCTTAGCTACGAGGAAGTTATCGTAAAAATGGTCTATGTAAAACCTGTTCTCAAGTACGCGATACGGTCTCCTGAAAATTATGTACATCTTATCGGGATTAATCGTGCCGGTGTAATAGGTGAGAAAGCCTATGATGATTCCGGCAAAGACCACAATGGTAGAGCTTACGGCTACTGTCATATTAAACCCGTGCTCAGCGCCGTGATGCCCCCCGTGGAGTCCGAGAAAAGAACCGAAGTTGGGGTCCAGCTGAGGCAGCCCTACAAGACCGACAAAGACGGCGAAGATAGCTAGGATGATAAGCGGTATAGTCATGGATGCCGGAGATTCATGTGGGGTGCCATGATACCGTTTCTTACCGAAAAAGGTGACGAGTATGAGTTTTGTCATGAATATGCCGGTGATAAAGGCCGTCAGAACGCCTGCTCCGTACAGCACCATGTCACCGTTGGCAAAGGTGGCAGAGAGTATCTCGTCTTTACTCCAGAAACCGCTGAAGGGGAAGACACCCATCATGGCGAGACTGCCGAGGATAAAGGTAGCGGCTGTTATCTTCATCTTTGGCGATAAAGCGCCCATGTGCCAGATGTCATTGGTGTGGCAGGCATGGATTACGCTGCCGGCGCAGAGAAAGAGCAGGGCCTTAAAGAAGGCATGTGTCATGAGGTAGAACATACCTGCCGTGGCGCTTCCAACGCCCACGCTAAGGACCATATACCCCAGAGAGCTTAGGGTTGAGAACGCTATAACCCTCTTAATATCCGATTGACCGAGGGCAAGAAGGGCCGCACCAAGAGCAGTTATGCCGCCTGTGTAAGCTATTACAGTCGTAGCGGCAGGCGGGGCCGCATATAAGAGGAACGAAATTCTTGCCAGCATATACACGCCGGCGGCCACCATTGTAGCAGCATGGATAAGGGCCGAGACAGGCGTGGGGCCTTCCATTGCGTCAGGGAGCCAGACATGGAGAGGAAACTGCGCAGATTTACCTACGGCGCCGCAGAAGAGCAGCAAGGAGCCAAGGAGCATGGTATTTGAAGATAGATGGCCTGCGTGCACAGCATGCTCTATATCAAGGAAGTTAAAGCTGCCTGATGCGTAAAATATAACGAATATACCAAGGGCGAAACCAAAGTCGCCTATCCTGTTAACAAGAAATGCCTTTTTTGCGGCATCGCTTGCAGCGGGTTTCTCAAAATAAAAACCAATGAGCAGGTAAGAGCTAAGCCCCACGAGCTCCCAGAAGATGTATATCATTATGAGGTTATTCGCAAGTACAATGCCGAGCATGGAGAATATGAATAATGAGAGACAGGCGAAAAATCTCGAGTAACCGGGGTCCCCGTGCATGTATCCCCTTGAATATATGTGGATCAGCGTACCGACGAAGGTAACGATAAATAGCATAAGAACGCTTAGCGGGTCGATAAGGTAGCCTATCTCCACCAGCATTCCCGGCACTCCTATCCATCGGAAAGAGCCCTCCAGATGTTCAGAGTGCGGAGCACCTACAAACCTGAGAAATATCGGTAATACTATAAAGAAACAGGCTATCACCGCCCCGATGGAAATATAGGAGCTCACTTCCTTGGAACGCCTCGTCACAAGGGTTATAAGAACGGCGGAGAGCAGCGGTAGTATAAGAAGCGCCCAGATATACATCAGTACCTCAGTTTATTAAGTTCATCCACATAAACAGTCTTTCTGCGGCGGTACACGGCAACGAGTATGGCAAGACCTATGGCAACCTCAGCCGCGGCTATCGTTATATTAAAGACTACAAGAAGCGTACCAGAGAGCGAATGCATGTAGTAGGAGAACGCCGCGAGACTTATATTAACGGAGTTAAAGATAAGCTCCATTGACATGAGTATAATGATTATATTACGCCTCATCAGCACACCGGCTACACCGATGGAGAAGAGAAGAAAACTAAGAATGAGATAATGCGTCAGAGTTACCATGTTTTTTTCAGCCTTATTATAAGTCTCTTAATTATCTCTGCCCTTCTCATTCATAACAAGAACGATAGCTCCCACAAGGGCGATAAGCAGCAAGAGGGAGACCACCTCAAAGGGGAATATATACTTTGTAAATAGTGCCTTTCCAACTACCTCGACGTTCTTTGCAAGGAGCTGCTCTGTGTATCCGCCTTGAGGTACGGTTATGTGGCCTCGCGAGGCAATATAGGCCAGCACCACAAAGAGAGCCACTACGGCCCCCACGGCGGCAAAGGCGTGACTGTGCATATATTCAACTACGGTCTCTTTACCGATATCAAGTACAAGCACTGTAAAGAGAAAGAGGACCATAACGGCGCCCACGTATACAAAGACCTGCGCCGCGGCCAGAAACGGAGCGCGCAAAAGCACAAAGATAGCCGCCACCTGTAAAAGAGCGACAATTAGGAATAGCGCGCTATGTACTGGGTTACGCGAGACTACCACTGAGACCGCAGCTACTACGGCTATGACGGCGAATATGTAGAAAAAAATCTGTTCCATGCCCCTCTTAATTTACTTTCTTAATAATTCTGAACACTGCGGCCATCAGGCCGGGGATAAACTTAATTCCCGTAATTCTACTACCCAACCTCTGTAAACCTCTGCTTTGCCTATAACCTGGTGCCATGAAGCGGCCCGGCTACCAGTGCATCTTCTTCATCTTTCCAAGGTTAGCCACGACCTTGATGCCGTCCTTGTCTCTAACAAACTTTGCCTTGGCGATGCCGCCGCCATGTACCTGCTCAGGTATGGATTCAGGCAGCAGGAGCTCTCTTTTCTCAAATTTAGTCCGGCTTATATCCGAGGTCGATAGCTCATACTCTCTGCCGAGCCTTACGGCGCGTGTTGGGCAGGCATCCTCGCAGTAACCGCAGAAAAGACACCTTACCAGATCAACCTTCCAGACCTTGGCCACCCTGTCGGTTATGCCGATGCCTGTATCATCCTCCATGGGTATGACGGTAATGCACTTTGTAGGGCAGGCCTTTGAGCAGAGCTCGCAGGCAACGCAGAGCTCCTTGCCTTCAGAGGTCTTGTTAAGAGTATGACGCCCACGAAACCTCTGGTATGGTATCCACTTTTCCTCATCAGGGTATCTGATGGTAATACTCTTTGAAAAAAGGTATCCCAGAGTAACGTGCATCCCCTTTATAAAGTCGAGAAAGAGCGCGCTCTTTACAAAGCTCTTTATTCTCTTCCCGACACCGCAGCTGCAATTCATAAAACAACACCTCAAGGGTAAGTCTGAACCGCTATATTCTCATAAATCCTGTAATCAGGATATTCACAAGAGATATTGGGATTAATATCTTCCAGCCTATATTCATGAGCTGATCATACCTGTACCTTGGCAGAGTAAAACGTACCCACATGAACATATAGATAAATACCGCCACCTTAATAACGAACCAGGAGAGCCATATAAAGGCTATGGGCACATAAGGTATCGTGTAGTCCACGGGCGGGTGCCATCCGCCGAAAAAGAGCACCACCGCAAGGACGGATATGGTTACAAGGGCTATGTACTCGGCGAGCATGAAGAATGAAAACTTCATACCGCTGTACTCAGTATGGAAACCCGCGGCAAGCGTTCCCTCATCCTCGGCAAGATCAAAGGGTATGCGGTTTATCTCCGCAGAACCTGCTATTATGAAGATACAAAACCAGACCGGGCCAACTGGGAGATAAAAGAAGTTCCAGTTCCAGAACCCTCCGCCTTGAGTATTTACTATATCAACAAGGCTAAGGGAATTTGACATCATAACTACGCCTACGGCGGCAAAAGAGAGCGCCACCTCGTAGCTTATCATCTGCGCCGCGCTCCTCAAGCCGCCAAGAAGGGCGTACTTGCTGTTCGAAGCCCACCCGCCAAAGATGATTCCGTAGATACCAAGACCGCCCATGGCGAGGATGTAAAGAAGCCCTACGTTCATATCCGTCACATAGAGGTTCATCTCCACATCGATAAAGGGCACTGTCCATGTTCCGCCCACAGGTATGGCCACAAAGACTGCAAATGCAGGTATCATGGCTATTAGCGGGGCGAGTTTGAAGATAAGCTTATCGGCCTTTTCAGGGACGATATCCTCTTTAAAGAGTAGTTTAATGGTATCGGCAAGGGGCTGCATAATCCCATGAGGACCAACCCTGAAGGGGCCGAGCCTGGCGTGGATATGACCGGCGACCTTTCTCTCAAGCCATGTAAGAGGCATGGGCAGGGAAAAGAGTATCATCGTGAGAAGGCCTACCTTTATCACCATGACTATAATTGTTAAGAGAAGAGCTGTATTAATCATTGTCTATCGCCCTAAAAGATTAACTTCCTAAGGTCGCCTGTTCCTGCTCTAATAAATCCAAATCGCTTAATCTGCCCCGAGGTCTTACTGATAGGCCCCGTGGCCGCGGCTAATTGAACCGCTTTCTGCCCCACATGTAGTTTATCATCTCCATGTACCGAGAGTTCATGCCGCGTACAATGGCGTGTATGGTAAAGACAATATTCTTCATTAGCTTATATACAATCCAGGGATGCCCCTCGATGATGGTCTCAAAGTCTTTTCTGTTAATGACATATACCTTAAGATCGGCTATGGCTACGATGGTAGAGGTATGAGGCCGGCCGTCAAGAAAACTCATCTCACCGAAAATTTCACCTTCCCTCATTATCGTCAGCGTAAAGAGCTCTCCGTCAGGAGCGGTCTTGCAGGCCTTGACCTCACCGCTCTTTATAATATATATGGACTGGCCATCCTCGGATTCCTTAAAGATGGTATCACCAAGGTTGTAACTGGCTTTTTGCGTAACACCGGCCACCACCGCTACCTCTTCATCCGTAAGGTCAGCGAAGAACTGCTGTTCTCTTAAAAGCTCAGGGTCTATCATAGTACACCTCCGGCCCCTGCAAAAGAGGCTTCTTTTAGAAGTCGCGTTCTCAAAACGACTCTATCGACCACGCTATCTACACGCTCCGGGTATACTCCACCCGCTAACACTTTACAAGATGGCTTCATTTAATGCTTAGCCCCATCATGCCCCCGCGAATCCAAGGGGTCAAGGTTTTTTTATCGTAACCACCGGTACAGAGACCCCTTCCGGGAAAAATTTTCCTACAGATACACCCGGGAAAAACTCGGGTATATAGGCGACACCATCTCTCATGCCTTTTCTCGGCCTTACGGGCAAGGTAACCTCGTAGCCATTACCCCGCACTCTGGCATCTTCGCCGCCAGAAAGCCCCAAGACCACTGCATCGCCCTCGCTTAACTCCAGAGCAGCGCCTTTTTGCAGCCCCGAAAGAGTCGGTGAACGGTGAGAGAGCTGCCCTGAATGAAAGAGGGTATTGCCCGTTATAAGGAGAAACTCCCCATCTGCCCTCTGCTTTTCAGCCGCCTCGCAGGTCGGCATAGGGGCTGGCGTAAAACCGCCCTCTGAGGCATTTACCAAGGCATCTTTATTATCAAGATCATCAAGCTTATTCTTCCTGTTATTAAACTCAAGGCTTACCCCGGCGTAAGCAGGAGCCTCTTTTCTTATCTCATTAAAGACATGCAGGGATGCGGTCTTTTGACAGACACAAGCAGCTTTAGTAGAAGAAAGCGTATTAGAGAGGCACGTTATTATCTTAAGATCCGCCATAGCATCACCTGGCGGGGCCTTAAGCCTCCTCATAGCCTGCACCCTTCCCTCCTGATTAGTAAAGGTGCCGTCCTTCTCTGCAGGAAAAGCCCCGGGAAGCACACAATCCGCCATAGCGGCAGTCTCAGTGAAGACTGTATCCTGAACAAGAAGAAAACCCTCTTTAGATGTAGCATCAAAAGCAGATACCCCGAGAGGGTTCTCACCTACAGGGTCCTCGCCGATTATATACATGGCATCAAGGCCGCCGGAGACCGCCGCCTTGAGCATTTGCTCTGTACCAAGCCCCCTCTTAGGGGCCGCAGCGTAACCCGGCGCAAGACCCGGCAAGACTCCCATCTCCCAGGCGCCCCTCTGATTGGCCCTGTCAAGTATGGGTAGGATAAGAACCTTTTTACCAAGGGCAGTAAGGACATCGGATAAAAGCCCGAGAGGAGACAATCCGCATGACTGCCTCAGTAAATCCGTACCTGCTGTTATGCCTACGGTAGCGGCTTTTTCAAATCTCTTTATAACTCCGGCAAGCTCTTGAGCTGAAATACCCGCCTCGGCAATAAGTACTTCCGCCGAGAGTCCGGCAAGGTCCTCTGCCCCTGCAACACCCTGAAGTTTATCCTGATTGGATTCATACAGGGAGAGGGCGGCCGCCTTCATAAGTGCGCCAAGTCCTCCGGGAATATGCCTTAAGGAGAGCCCCGCCGATGAATCAAGCTTCATATCGCGAGGCGAGGCCACTATTATCCTCGTATCGTGTGTCGCGCTGATACGGCGCGCTATGTAATCTACAATAGGGTTCTCATCAGAGAGCTGTGAGCCTGCGACAAAGAGGGTATCGGCCTCCGCCACATCAAAGACACTTACGCCTCCGCCGGCCATGGCCGAAGCTTCGATATAATTCTCAACTACAGCGGGGTCCCACCTTGTAGATGAATCTATATTGGGGCTTCCAAGGGTAAAGCGCATAAGTTTCTGAAAAGAATAGAGCTCCTCGTTAGTCAGGACAGGTGAGGCAATGCCGCCTATCCTCGCACCATCTATGCCGGATAAATTTTCACTTATAAACTCCAGGGCCTCCTCCCATGTCGCGGGCTCCAGTTTGCCGAATTTTTTCACAAGGGGGGTAGTCAGACGCTTGGGGTCATTAATGAAATCAAAACCAAACCTGCCGCGTGCGCAGAGGGTCTCGCTGTTAATCCCCACGCCAAGCTGGGCCCTTGCCCGTAAGACCTCGCCGTCTCGCTGCTCTACGACCATCCTGCAGCCCGTGGCGCAGTAAGGGCAGACCGTGTCTGCGCCTTTAAGATCCCATGGCCTTGATTTATACCTGTAGGGAAGACGCATGAAACATCCCACAGGGCAGACCTCTATGCAGTTGCCGCAGTGGTCGCAATCAAGCTGGCTCCTTAAAAAGCTTGTCTCCTCCTGCTCATGACCGCGTCCAAGAGAGGCCAGTACGCTGCGGCCAACGACCTCATCGCATACCCTCACGCAGCGCAGACATTGCACACAGCGGTTGGAGTTCTTAACTATTACGGGGCTGAGATTATAATCTTTCTCATGAAAACGGTGTTTACTCTCAGCATACCTGCCCTCTACAGGGCCGTGCTGATAGACCATATCCTGCAACTCGCACTCGCCGCCCTTATCGCAGACAGGGCAATCAAGGGCATGATTGGATAGAAAGAACTCCAGTACCCCCTGCCTTGCCTTTAGTATCTCAGGCGTCTCGGTCTGTATGCTCATGCCTTCCATAACAGGGGTTATACACGAGGGCTGAAGCTTTTTCTGACCCTCTATCTCCACAAGACACATCCTGCATGAGCCAACGCCCATGAGATCCGCCTGGTAGCAGAAAGTGGGTATCTCCACGCCTGCATCCCTGGCGGCATCAAGTATAAGCGTGCCGTCCTTTACGGATATCGTCTTACCATTTACAATTACTGTAGCCATTCTCTTCTCTATTATCTCCGCAATCTACTAAGACAGCCTTAAGCCGTACAGCCCTTGTGTGCCGCATGGCTGAGAAATTCTTCCCTGAAGTGTTTAATAGCTCCCCGAAGCGCCATGACAGCACCATCGCCAAGAGGACAGAAGGTCCTGCCGAAAATATTTCCGCAGAGCTCCTCTAATAGATCTATATCACCGGGTTTTCCATGGTCTTCTTCAAGGCGCTTCAGTATCTTGGTAATCCATATAGTGCCCTCGCGGCATGGTGTGCATTTTCCGCAGGACTCATGGCTGAAGAAACGATTTGTTATATAGGCCACCTTTACCATACAGGTGCCCTCTTCCATTACTATTACAGCGCCTGAACCGAGCATGGTGCCCTTGGCGCCCATTGCCTCAAAGTCCATAGTAGTATCAAGGTCCGCCGGGACCAGCATAGGAGCACTAACGCCTCCGGGTATTACGGCCTTCAGGGGTTTGTCTCCCCTCATACCGCCGCAATGGTCGTAGATAAGCTCGCGCAGCGTAGTGCCCATGGGAAGCTCATAGAGCCCCGGCTCCTTGACATGGCCGCTTACACCGAATATCTTGGGCCCCGGACTCTTTTCCGTGCCTATTGACTTAAACCAATCTACGCCCTTTTCTATAATAGCCGGAACGCAGGAAAGGGTCTCAACATTATTAATTACCGTAGGCTTACCGTAAAGACCGGCAAGAGCGGGAAATGGCGGTTTTTTACGGGGCTGGCCGCGTCCGCCCTCAAGGGATTCGAGCAGGGCCGTCTCTTCTCCGCATATATAGGCGCCGGCGCCGCGGTGTACGTACATATCAAGGGAAAAATCAGAGCCAAAGATATTCTTGCCCAGATATCCCTCTCTGTAGGCCTCGTCAATAGCCGCCTCAAGGCGTTTAGCGCCAAACTCAAACTCGCCCCTGATATAGATATAACCCACGGACGCGCCTATGGCGTAACTTGTTATCATCATCCCCTCAAGGAGCAGATGGGGGTCGTTATCCATAATAGCCCTGTCCTTAAAGGTCCCGGGCTCGCCCTCATCAGCGTTACAGCAGAGGTATTTATCAAGACCGGGGTCTTTAGGGATAAAGCTCCATTTGAGGCCCGTGGGGAACCCCGCGCCGCCGCGGCCGCGAAGGCCCGAGTCTTTCACACGCTGAATAATATCGTCAGAGCCAAGCTTCAAAGCCTCGCGCACAGCGCGATAACCGCCGTTGGCGATATAAGACTCTATCTTATGAGACTCAGGCTTATCTATATTTTTAAGTAGAATCTTTTCCAAAAGGTCTTATCCTTTATTCAAAACCCTTTAATATGGCATCGACCTTATCCGTTGTAAGGTCCTCGTAATAATCATCGTTTATCTGCATCATGGGCGCCGTGCCGCAAGAGCCCAAACACTCTGCCGTAGAGAGAGTGAACTTATTATCAGAGGTAGTGCCCCCTGTCTTTATACCAAGAGTATCCTCTATATGAGCTATAATACGTTCAGCCTCAAGAAGGGCGCAGGAAATATTCCTGCATACCTGTATATGGTACTTGCCAACAGGGCGCGCGTAATTATACATAGTATAAAAAGTGGCCACGGCATTGACCTCCGTGGGCCTTATCTCAAGAAGATCGGCAATATCTTCCATGTCGCCTCTGGTGATATTACCGCCGCAGTCTTTCTGAACAAGCATAAGGGCGTCCATTACGGCGCTCTTCTTGTTGTAATACTTGGCGGTTATCTTGAGTATCTCTTCTCTGACCTTATCTGTAAGCATCCCTTATAATCCCTTGCGCAAAACCTTTATTTATCGCACTCACCAAAAACAGGGTCAAGACTTGAGAGCGTGGCGATAACGTCGGCCATATAACCACCGGTACAGAGGTGGTCCATGGCCTGCAGATTCATGAATGTAGGCACGCGAATCTTCAGCCTGTAGGGCTTTTCCGTGCCGTCGCTGACAATGTAGACTCCAAGCTCGCCCTTGGGGGCCTCTATGGCGGAGTATACCTCGCCTTTTGGCACGCTAAAACCCTGAGAGACGTACTTAAAGTGGTGTATGAGATTTTCCATGTTCTTATAGACGCCGGGCTTCGGAGGAGGCACTATATGGGGGTCATCAACAACAAAGGGCCCCTCGGGCATCTGATTAACGGCCTGCTCTATTATCCTCAGAGACTGTTTTATCTCCTCCATCCTCACAAGGTATCTCTCAAGAGAGTCGCCGGCAGTGCCTGTGACCGCATCAAAATCAAACCTGTCATAAACAAGATAAGGCTCGTCTTTTCTAATATCCCAGTTAACGCCGCTGGCGCGAAGCGCCGGGCCGCTAAGGCCGAGATTTATGGCGTCTCCCGCCGATATAACGCCGACGCCCTTGTTTCTGTCTATCCATATCCTGTTCTTATTAAGTATCCTCTCGTACTCGTCAAGCCTCTCGGGCATTAATTTTATAAGGTCGCGGCAGGCCGTGGCGCACTCATCGGTAAAATCATAACGCACGCCTCCAACGCGAAGATAGGTCAGCGTCATCCTCGCCCCGCAGAGCATCTCAAAGATATCAAGGACCATCTCACGCTCTCTTATGGCGTAAAGAAGAATACTCATGGCCCCCAGATCAACGGCCCAGGCCCCGATGCCCATAAGATGGCCGGCTATCCTTGATAGCTCGGCAGCTATTACCCTTATATAGCTTGCCCTCTCGGGCAGTTCCGTATCAAGTAGCTTCTCAACGGCCATGACATAGGCCAGATTGTTGCTCATGGCGCACATGTAGTCGAGCCTGTCTGTATAAGGAACAAACTGATGGTACAGAAGGTTCTCGGCAATCTTCTCCGTGCCCCTGTGCAGGTACCCTATATCAGGCTCGGCGCCAAGTATCTTCTCGCCCTCTACGGTGAGCTTTAAGTGGAGCACACCATGGGTGGAAGGATGCTGAGGCCCCATATGAACTACAAGGTCTCTGGTCTCTATAAGATTTTCATCTGATGTTGTCATTAATAAACCTTAACTTGCAAAGAAAAATTCTTACAAAAGAACCTTTTCCTGATTATTACCCTTGGAAGCAGTCCCTGTTATCACCTTAAAATTTGCCCTCAAATCCCGCCCCCGTTGAGAGGATTACTCCCGCTCTTCTCCGAAGGGATTGTACTCGTCCTTATATCCCTTTAAAGGATAGTCTTTTCTAAGGGGAAAACCTTCCCAGTCCTCAGCGAGATATATTCGCCTGAGATCGGGATGACCGGAAAAAACGATGCCGAACATATCAAAGGCCTCACGCTCGGGAAAATTAGCGGAACGCCAGATAGCCGTAACAGAAGGCATCTCCTCACCATCATTCAATCTGACCTTCAGACATATTCTCAGTTTTGTCACAGTAGAGTACATATGATATACAACCTCAAAACGCGGAACACGCTCAAAGTAATCCACACCTGCGATATCCACAAGATAGTTCATCTTGAGACCCTCTTCAGTAGCAAAGTAACTGCAGAGGCCCTGAATAGCTCTCTTTTTCACAAGATGCGTAACATCGCCGCGAAAGACTGTGGTGCTGATGATATCGTCTCTAAAGGCCGAGACCACCTTGTCGACGAGTAAGTTTTTTTTATCTTCACTTAGCATTTAAGGTGTCTTTATACCTCTTTCCTGTAAGACAAATGGATGCTCTTTTTTTATCTTCTCCATTAACTCCAAAAACCCGTACAACAGGGCGTCAGGGCGCGGCGGACAGCCCGGCACATAGACATCAACAGGTATTACATGATCCGTACCCTGTACTACGGCATAGGTATTATAGGGTCCTCCGGCAGAGGCGCAGCCGCCCATGGCCACAACCCACCTCGGCTCTGACATCTGGTCATAAAGTGTCTTCACCATAGGGGCTATCTTCTTTGTCATGGTTCCGGCCACTACCATTACGTCAGATTGCCTTGGAGAGGGCCTGAAGACCATGCCCATCCTGTCAGTATCGTAGCGTGAGCAGGCGGCGCATATCATCTCAATAGCGCAGCAGGCAAGGCCGAATGTCATGGGCCAGAGCGAGGAGGTACGGCCCCAGTTGACAACGGTCTTTGTAACAGAATTATTCTTCACACCCATCATGAGGGTATTGTCTCTGAGAATATCAGAGATAGACTCAAGGCTGGTAAATAAAGCTACCTCTTCCATGGGATTTTTCTTTATCTCTGCCACTGTTTAACCTCAGAGGGATTAATCATCATATCCATTCAAGCGCTCCTTTTGCCCATGCGTATATAAGGCCTATGGCAAGAACCGCTATAAAAATAATCATCTCTACAAAGATAAAGCCCGATATTGCTTTATCCGTAAGAAGAACGGCCCAGGGAAAAAGAAAGAGCGTCTCAACATCAAAGACTATAAAAAGAATGGCGATAATAAAGTAATGAACACGAAAATGACCGGCATTGGCCTCACCCGTAGGCGGAACACCGCATTCCCAGGGGGAGAGCTTCTCTTTGTAAGGGTTTTTGGGACGAAATAGGGAACTAATAAAGAGAACGGAACAGGCCATAACGGATGCTATGACTATCATAATGAGTATCGGCAGATATGCGATAAGCATTACTCTCTCCACTGCTACCTGAAAGGTTTACGCCGCTGCAACAGGCCTTTTGCCGGAGCGCCGGGCCGGTTCACTTTCTGATTACATTTGTTACACTATGAAGTCATTGAAGATTAGTGGCAAGATAAAACAAGTAAGCTTTTTTGTCAAGGATAAAAAAGGTATTACATACAAAACCTTAAGAAAAGTTTTGGATAATAAGCCCGCATATCAAGCCATAAGGGTTTTAACTGATAAAACCTAAGACTGCCGCTCTCATAACCTGTAAAGATCCTCTCTCCTGTCCTTAAAGATATCATTCTGGCGCGTTGGGGCCTTGTTTCTTGCCTTCGAGGGTATTATCTCCAGAGCCACGGAATCACTCCCCTTTGCGGGAGCTCTGTACAGTACCTCTCCGGCGGGTGAGACTACCTGACTCTGCCCGATAAACTGGAGAGGCTCGCCCTTACGCCTTCTCTCCACCCCTGCCCTGTTGGCAGTTATGGCGTAGACCCTGTTCTCAAGGCACCGTGTAATCATAGCAGCCGGGCAATGGGGTAAAACGAGGTTCGATGGATGACATATTACCTCGGCTCCTTTAAGGCTCAGAGTCCTTGCCACCTCGGGAAAATACCAGTCAAAGCATATCATCATGGCAAGCTTTACCCCGCCTACGTCAAATACCTCAAAGGGGGTATCACCGGGGGTAAAGATATTTTTTTCACGCCAGAACAGATGGGCCTTCCTGTAAAGGGCCACAAAACCCCCTGGGGATATAAGAACAGCGGAGTTAAAGAGTTTTTCGCCTGCCCTCTCAAGGATACCGGCAACAATTATAGTACCTGAAGATGCGGAGACCTCTAAAAGGGCCTTAGTCGTGGGCCCATCGGGCACCTCTTCGGCAAGGGAGATGGCCTCGGACTTCGAACAGAACTGATAGCCCGTGGAAAAGAGCTCCGGCAGCACAACAAGCTCCGCCCCAAGGGCCTCTATCTCACCCACAGCGGTATTTACGTTCTTCTTCACCTGGCCAAAAAGAGGGTCTGTCTGGATAAATCCCGCCTTAATTGTCTTTCTCATAGGAAACCTCTTCTCTTAAGAGCATCCATCATTAAAGAGTGCCGCAAAATATACATATATTAATTTTTATCAATTATATCAAAGACTTATATCAAATAATATCAAAAATGTCAAGACCTTTGAGCCGGCTTCGCAAAAGACTTTGCAAAAAAAAAGATATATAGAAAAAACAAGACCAGCCTTGAAAGAGCGCTTGGCCTGTGGTAGATTGCTTCCTTAAATAATTTTGAAGAGGGATACCTGTTATGAAGATAGATAGTAAAGAGGTGATTCATGTAGCAGATCTCGCGAGGCTCGCCCTCACAGAAGACGAAATCGCTTTATATACAGAACAGATGGGCAATATTCTGAGCTACGTGGATAAACTCGCCGCCCTTGAGACTAAAGAAGTAGCGGCCTCAAGACAAGAGACCCCCGAGGGCGAGACCTTAAGGGAAGACGTCGTAACCCCATCGCTTCAGCGCAAGAGTACCCTGCAAAACGCACCTGAAAAAGACCACGGGTGCTTCAAGGTGCCGAGGATTATTGAGTAAACATATGAGCTTAACATCAAAGACAATAGCCCGTCTCTCGGAGATGCTGCGGAAGAGAGAACTTACCTCTACTGAAATCACTAAAGCATATCTCAATAGAATCGCGGAGCTTGACCCTTCCATTAACAGCTACATTACCGTGACTGCCGAGTCCGCCCTGGAAGACGCGGCCAGGGCCGAGAAAAGACTTGCTTCCGGTACAGAAGTAACGCCCCTTACAGGGGTTCCCATATCCGTAAAGGACATATTCTGTACAGATGGTATAAAGACCACCTGCGCATCAAAGATGCTCGAAGGCTTTATACCTCCCTATGACTCTACGGTGGCAAAAAAACTAAAAGACGCCGGCGCCGTTATCCTCGGCAAGACCAACATGGACGAGTTCGCCATGGGCTCTTCCACGGAGAACTCGGCCTTCGGCCCAACGCTAAACCCATGGGCAAAAGACAGGGTCCCGGGTGGAAGCTCCGGCGGCTCTGCCGCCTCCGTTGCGGCTGACTTATGCTCGGCCTCCATAGGCACGGACACGGGCGGCTCCATCCGCCAGCCCGCCTCATGCTGTGGCGTGGTGGGACTTAAACCAACATACGGACGGGTATCAAGATACGGAATGATAGCCTTTGCCTCATCCCTCGACCAGGCCGGCCCCCTTACAAAAGACGTTAAAGACGCGGCTTTACTGCTCGGCATCATGGCAGGTAAAGACCCGAAAGACTCAACCTCCATAGACGCGCCCGTGCCCGATTACACCGGGGCCCTCACCACGAACGTTAAAGGGCTTCGCATAGGCATACCAAAAGAATATTTCATAGAGGGCATGGACAGCGAGACAGAGGCCCTGGTTCGAGATGCCATCAGCGTGCTTAAAGATGCCGGGGCGGTTATTGTAGACATAACCCTGCCTCACACGGAGTACGCCGTTAGCGTATACTACCTTGTGGCCACAGCCGAGGCATCGAGCAACCTTGCCCGCTACGACGGTGTAAAGTACGGGATGAGAGTCGATAACAATTCGGGTCTTATTGATATGTATAAAAGTACAAGAGACACCGGCTTTGGAGCAGAGGTGAAACGGCGTATAATGCTCGGCACATACGCCTTGAGCTCAGGTTACTATGACGCCTATTACAAGAAGGCCACAGATGTGCGGACTCTTATTAAGAGAGACTTTAACGAGGCCTTTAAGGCCTGCGACGTTATCGCCACCCCTACGGCCCCGGCACCTGCCTTCAAGATAGGCGAGAGAATGGCGGACCCGCTGACTATGTATCTTTCTGATATTTTTACCATCTCCTGTAACCTGGCGGGACTGCCGGGAATTTCTCTACCCTGCGGACTTACAGAAGCGGGACTGCCAACGGGACTGCAGATTATCGGCAAGTTTCTTGACGAACAAACCGTACTCAACACGGCCTATGCATATGAGCAGACGGCAGGGCCAGCAATCAAAAAACCGAAGATATAAAAACCTCCTTACTTCCTTTTGGAAAAAAGAAAGTAAGATAAAGAAAACCAACGGGGGAACGAGCTTATTACCTTTTAATATGTTTTCTTCGCCCCGCCTAACTTGTAGGGTGGGCTGTGCCCACCAAAAAAAGAGGCATACCATTGAAGTACGAAGCAGTAATAGGGCTTGAGATTCACAGCCAACTCCTTACAAATACAAAGATATTCTGCGGCTGTTCCACGCAGTTCGGTAGTTCCCCCAACACGCAGACATGTCCTGTATGTCTCGGGCTTCCCGGCGCGCTCCCTGTACTTAACAGTAAGGCCGTTGAGTTTGCCGTGGAGATGGGACTTGCCGTAGAGTGCCAGATTAACAAAGAGAGCGTCTTCGCGCGGAAGAACTATTTTTATCCCGACCTGCCAAAGGGATATCAGATATCCCAGTACGATAAACCGCTTGCCGAACACGGCACCCTTCAGATAGAGACAGAGGCCGGCAAACGTAATATAGGCGTCACAAGGATACACATGGAAGAAGACGCCGGTAAACTCATTCACGGCGAGGGAGCCGAGGACGGCGGTAACAGTTTCGTGGACCTTAACCGCGCCTGCACGCCCCTTATCGAGATAGTAAGCGAGCCTGATATGCGCACCCCTGAAGAGGCCGTAGCATACCTTAAGGGCATGAGAGATATTATACTCTACCTTGGCATCAGCGACGGAAATATGGAGGAGGGAAGCTTTCGCTGTGACGCTAATATTTCCATACGCCCCGTGGGTCAGACAACTCTGGGGACAAAGGCCGAGCTTAAGAACATGAACTCCTTTAAGTTTATAAAAGACGGTCTTGCCTATGAGATAGAACGTCAGATAGACCTCATTGAGGGCGGCGGCCATGTAGTGCAGGAGACGCGGCTCTTTGACTCGGCGCGCGGCATCACCCTTGCCATGCGAGGTAAAGAAGAGGCCCACGACTACCGCTACTTCCCCGAGCCCGACCTGAAACCCCTTGTAATAACAGATGAGCTCTTGGAAAGAGCGCGGAAAAACCTGCCGGAACTGCCCGTTGCCAAAAAAGCTCGTTTTATTGATGAGTACGCCATACCAGCCTATGACGCAGGTGTGCTTACTGCCGAAAAAGCCCTTGCCATGTATTACGAAGAGGTGGTAAAGGCCACAGGTGAGGCAAAACTCGCCTCCAACTGGGTCATGGGAGAACTGCTTCGAGCCCTTAAAGAAGACAGCCGTGAGATTGAAGACTGCCCCGTAACTTCTGCAAACCTCGCGAGCCTTATTCTCATGGTAAAAAAAGGGACCATAAGCAACTCGATAGCCAAAGAGGTCTTCGCCGAGATGTACAAGAGCGGCGGTAAGGCCGATGAGATTGTTGAGAAAAAAGGTCTCGTCCAGATATCCGATGAGTCGGCCCTTATCGCCGTAATAGATGAGGTCCTCGCCAAGAATAGCGATAGCGTGGAGAGATACAGAAGCGGGGAGCAGAAACTTTTAGGCTTCTTCGTAGGTCAAGTCATGAAGGGCACAAAAGGTCAGGCCAACCCCGGGCTTGTGAATAAACTCCTGAAAGAGAGGCTGAAGGGGTAAGTTCTTTTGATGGGTTACGCTCTGCTCTACCCATCCTTTTACTTATCAAACCCAAAAGACCCCAAACCCCTCCTTCTTCCAGCGGAAGTAGTCACCCATCACCTCTTTGTGGTCAAAGGCCATATTTTCAGGTAAATTTTCTTCCGTAAAAACCACTGCCTCGGCGGCATCGTCTCCGGCGGTGGGGCTGCCAACAGCAGTCGCCACGAATACCGTAGTAATGGTATGAAAACGCAGGTCCCTTTTAGGATCTGAGTAGGTGTGCATCTGGCAAACAAGATTGACCTCAAGGCCCGTCTCCTCAAGGGCCTCGCGTCTGGCCGCGTCCTCAAGGGACTCGCCCTCGTCTACAAAACCGCCGGGTATGGCCCAGCCAAAAGGGGGATTTTTTCTCTTAATCAAGACAATACCGCCGCCGGCGAGTTCTATGATGATGTCTACCGTGGGCAGGGGATTTTTATAAATTTTTTCCATATAATTACCGCTATTCCTCAATGGCGCGCAAAAACTCGGCGTTCTTCTCAGGCATGGAGGGGTTTACGTATATGCCGCTGCCGAGCTCAAAGCCCGTGGTCTCAATGAGTCTCGGAATGATGGATATATACCAGTGGGAAAACTCGCTCTTGCTGTGCCTTGTGGCGCTCGAACTTATTGAGTAATTGTAATCAGGGTCATCAAGGCCAACGTGCAACTTATGGAGAATAGTCTTCATGTGAAGGGCAAGGTCCTTTATCTCATCCTCATTTATGCCGGAAAAAACCGCCATGTGCCTCTTCGGGAATATCCATAAGTGAAATGGGGAAAGGGCAGCAAAGGGTATGAAGGTAATAAAGTGCTCAGTCTCAAGGATAACCCTCTCACTATCGGCCCTCTCTTTTTCTATCATATCGCATTTAATGCATTTTCCCGTATCGTCAAAGTATTGCATGGCGGCGAGGATCCTATCGCGAAAACGCGCCGGAACAACAGGTGTGGCAACAAGCTGCGAATGCGGATGTTCGATGGATGTTCCCGAAGCAGGGCCATGATTTTTGAAGATAATCACATGCTCCACCCTCTTGTCGAGATAGGCATTATTAAAACGGCTGCGGTAAATGGATAGCAGCTTTACCATGTGAGTTAACTCAAAGAAGGCAGGGCTCGTGTCGTGAAGCGGGCTCTCCACTATTACCTCATGAAGCCCCACACCGCTCACCATTCTCATTGGCCCGTCCATTGTCCTTACGGGCTCGCCCTCCATAGAGAGTACGGGATATTTATTCTTTAATACCCTTATCTTCCAGCCGCCGTTATCAGAGACGCGGTAGAGCTCATTCTCCGGTGCACCCTCGTTACCGGGGCAGAATGGACATGAATCAAGGTAAGAGGGCTTTGGGCTGCGAGTCACACCACGGCGGAACTCCGCCGGACCGCGGGCCCGCTCGGCGTTTAGGACCACCCATTCTCTTGATATAAGGTTGAGTCTGAACTCAGGCATAGCGGTTATACCACTAATGGAAAAAAACCGGCCTTACCGGTACTCCGGTAAGGTCATGAGGGAAAAGGGGGGAAACTTAGTTAACAGTATGAGACTTAGGAAATTCTGGCTATGATGCCTTCTACCTTGGCCACGTGCCTCTTTTCTTCATCGGCAAGCTCCTCATAAAGCCGTCTTGACTCTTGGGTCTCTGCCTTCTCGGAGAGCTCTGTAAAAAATGTAACGGAATACTTCTCGGCCTCAAGTGCAAGCTCAAGGGCCTTAACAGGGGTACCAAGGGCGTTGATAACCTCTTCCATATTCACATGTTTTGTAAAAATATCAGCCTGGCCGCTGCTCTCAATATTGGCCTCCATGGCCACTTCCTCATCGGTTATCTGCTCGGTGAAGCCGGCGCGCGGGAAAAACATCTTCTCTATAACCTGAAGGTGTTGTTTCTCGTCCCTTGCCAGATTACTAATAATGGTTTTCACCTCCGGGTCAGTAACCCTTCCGCCGAGGATATTATAAAACTTCAGTCCATTCGTCTCAATCAGGGCGGCAATCTTTACCGCCTCTTTTTCCTCAAAGTGTTCATAAGACATAGGATGCTCCTTATGGTGTTTATTGTATTAGCATAAATTTACCAGAAAACGAGTAAATGGGCAAGGACTTCATACCATACAGAACAGTTATCTTTAGATAGCCCTTCTATTTAAAGGCATTTACCGCCGAAGACCGGATAGGGGGCTATGGCAGACTCTTGAGAAAAAAAGTAAGAGTTGAATCATAGGCCAAATAATGTTATCTCATACTCATACTCGTGCTAAATAATAACTTAAGATAGGAGGGCTGGCCATGGGACTTCTGGATGGCAAAAAAGGGGTTATATTCGGGGTGGCCAACGAAAAGAGCATCGCCTGGGCCATAGCAAAACGCCTGAAAGCGGAAGGAGCCGAGCTGGCCTTCACATACGCGGGCCCAGTGCTTGAGTCAAGAGTCCGGCCTCTTGCAGAGTCTCTTGGCGTGAAGATAATCATGCCCTGCGATGTCACAAATGATGAGGAAATTACCGCCGTATTCAAGACCATAAAAGACGAATGGGGAGCCCTTGATATCCTCGTGCACTCCCTTGCCTTTGCCAAAAAAGAAGAGCTCAAAAACGAGTTTCTCCAGACCTCTCGCGAGGGCTTCAAGACCGCCCTTGATATAAGCGCCTACTCCCTCGTAGCACTCTCAAGAGCAGCGGCCCCTCTTCTGGAGGTTCGGGGCGGGTCCATCATGGCCATGACCTATTACGGGAGCACAAAGGTAATAGAGAACTATAATGTAATGGGGGTAGCCAAGGCGGCCCTTGAGACAAGCGTGCAGTACCTCGCAGAAGACCTCGGTAAACGCGGTGTGCGTGTAAACGCCATCTCCGCCGGGCCGGTAAGAACACTTGCCGCCATGGGCATATCGGGATTTAGAAAGATGCTCGATATTGTCGAGCAAAAAGCACCGCTGCGGCGCAACGTCACACAAGACGATGTTGCCGGCACAGCGCTTTACCTCTTAAGCGAGCTATCAAAAGGCGTAACAGGAGAGACGGTCTTCGTAGACGGCGGATATAATATCATCGGCATGTGAGCTTAATATATATCATGCGTTTAATAGCGGACCTGCATATACACAGCAAGTATTCACGGGCCACGAGCCCTAAGATGAACCTTGTGGAGATGGCCCAGTGGGCGCGATGGAAGGGCATAGACATCGTAAGCACGGGCGACTTTACACACCCGGCGCACTTTGCCGCCATAGAAGAGCTCCTTGAACCGGCTGAAGACGGTCTCTTCATGCTTAAGGGGGAGGATAAAAAACAGGACACCCTACGCCCCCTGCGCTTTATCCTTACAACTGAGGTAAGCAATATCTTCAAACAGGGGGAGCGCACAAGAAAGATACACAACCTTATATTCGTACCCTCTATTGATGTGGCAAAGAGCATTAAGACCACCCTCGGAGCCATCGGGAACATAGGCTCCGACGGGCGGCCCATATTCGGTTTTTCGGCAAAGGACCTTATTAAGATAGTCCTTGAGGCATCGCCTCATGCCATGCTTGTTCCGGCTCATGCCTGGACGCCCTGGTTCTCAATATTCGGCAGCCGCTCGGGATTTAACTCCATTGAGGAATGTTTCGGCGAGTACGCCCCCCATATCCACGCAATTGAGACGGGGTTATCGTCAAACCCCGCAATGAACTGGCGGCTTTCTGCACTTGACAATATCACCTTAATCTCCAACTCCGATGCCCACTCGCCATCAAAACTCGGTAGAGAGGCAAATGTCTTTGAGTGCGCCCCGAGCTACGGTAATATTATGGATATTATAAAGACAAAAGACCGCGAGAGGTTTTTGTTTACCATAGAATTTTTTCCTGAAGAAGGTAAGTACCACGCCGACGGGCATAGAAACTGCGGCGTGCTATTCGGCCCCGATGAGACCATAAAGGCAGGGGGCCTATGCCCTGTATGCGGTAAGGGGCTTACCGTAGGGGTTCTCAGCCGGGTGCAGGAACTTGCCGACAGACCCGAGGGTTTTGTACCAGAGAACGCCATACCCTCAAGACACATCATCCCCCTTGTAGAGATACTCTCCGAGGCAATGGGTTTCGGGGTTGCCTCAAAGCGGGTGCAGAGTGAGTACATGAGGATTATCTCAGAGGGCGGAGATGAGTTTCATATACTCCTTGATATGAGTGAAGGGGATTTAATCGGGCTCGCCGGAGAGCGCGCAGCCGGAGCAATCATAAAGATGCGCCGTGGTGAGGTTAATATTACACCGGGTTTTGACGGTGAGTTCGGAAAAATCAACATCCTCGGAAAACGTGAGAAAGTAACCCCTCAGGGCCCGGCCCAGACAAACCTCTTCGTTTAACCTCCGCCAACTAACCTTAAGAGCTGAAAAACATGAAAGATATACTTATCTGCCTTGATAACTCTGATGATTCCACTGCCGGCATTGACCTGGCCATAGATATAGCCCTTGGGGGCTCGGCCTCTTTAACAGGGCTGCATGTATACGCAGCGCGTCTCCACAACGATAGGTTCCGTCAGATGGAGGGCGGCCTGCCTGAGAAATATCAGGCCGAGGAAGAGCTCAAGCGCCAGAGGTCCATACATGACGACCTTATAACAAAGGGCCTTGAGATTATCTCAGACTCCTACATGACAGTGCTGCACACAAAGGCCTCCACAGCGGGGCTTACACCCAGAGGGCTAAGCAGAGAGGGCAAAAACTACTCTGAGATTGTCCGCGAGGTTAACGAGGGCTCATACGACCTTGTAGTCCTCGGCGCACTTGGCCTCGGGGTGACTGATAAGAGCCGCATTGGCTCGGTATGCGAACGGGTAGCGCGTAGAGCCGCTAAAGACACCCTTATCGTACGTAAAGGCCTTACCGGGGTTGGCGATGGCGTAGTGGCGGCCATAGACGGAAGCCCGCGCTCCTACGGGGCCCTCAGGCAAGGCGTAAAGCTCGCAAAGATCTTTAACTGCCCCCTTCATATAATAAGCGTCTATGATCCGGAGTTTCACCACTCGGCCTTCCGCTCCATCGCCGGTATCCTCACAAATGAGGCATCACGGGTCTTCCGCTTTGAAGACCAGAAAGAGCTGCATAATAATATCATTGACCGGGGGTTAGCGAAAATATACGGCGACCACCTTGAGTCGGCGGTAAACCTTGCCGAAGAGCTTGGCGTTAAGGCCCGCTACGAGCTGCTCTCAGGAAAGGCATTTGACGAAATTGCCCGCTACGTCCACGTAAAAAAACCTCGTTTTCTCGTCCTCGGCAAGACGGGTGTTCATGGGGGTTCAGACCTTGATATAGGAAGCGTTACGGAAAATTGTCTGCGATCATGCGATACTAATCTACTTATCTCCACAGAGGATTACACCGCATTGCCTCCCGAGAAAGAGGAGGACAAAAACCCCTCCTGGACAGCGGAGGCCGAGGCAAAACTGCTGCCCATCCCTGCATTTGCGAGAAAGGCCGCCCGTGCCATGATAACCGAGGCCGCCATTGACGCAGGGGTATCTGAGATAACACCCCTCTTTATGGAGAGGTTTAAAAAAGACCTTGGACTCTGACAATGACTGAATCCCCACCTTATATCATCTCATGGAATATCACAAGAAGGTGCGCCCTGAAGTGTCCGCACTGTTATATGGATAGCCTTGCCATGACCGGCGGAGCAGAGGCCGGGGCAAGTAGGGCCCTGGCCATTGTTGATGAAATTGCCGAGTTCAGCCCAGGGGCCATACTCATATTAACGGGCGGCGAACCGCTCCTTCGCCCCGATATATTCACCATAATAAGAGTAGCAACCAAGAGGGGGCTGACGGTCTTTCTCGGTACAAGCGGAGCCGAGCTTGACGAGCTTATGGTACAGAGGCTTAAGAAGGCCGGTACCCTAGGCGTGGGAGTAAGCCTTGATTCTGCCACGCCGCTCTATCACGACCGCTTTAGAGGTCTTAGCGGAGAGTGGGCCAAGACCATCAGAGGCATGGAACTCCTGAAGGCGGCCGGCATTGAGTTTCAGATTCACTTTACCGTAACTGAAGAGAATAAGTCCGAGCTCGAGTCCATGATAGAGCTCTCTCTTAAGAGCGGCGCAAAGGCGTTAAATATCTTTTTTACGGTCTGTACCGGCAGGGCCGCTACAGAGACAGATGAAGAGACAAGCCTGAAACCCGAGTCATATGAGACCATCCTTACTGAAATAGCGCGAAGGACCGGAGGGCTTGAAGAGAGGCTGAAGCTCCGCGCAAGATGCGCCCCGCAGTTCATGCGCCACCTTGCGGCCATAGACCCCGAGAGCCCGCTCCTTATGGGCAACACCTGCGGGTGCATCGCGGGAAGTTCCTACATGAGAATAACCCCCCTTGGCGAGATTACCCCCTGCCCATATATCCCGGCAGAAACGGGGGCCCCGCATATAGGCGCGGGAGGGAAGACCTTACAGGAGATATGGGAGAAGGAAAAAACCTTTATGGGGCTCCGCGGCCAGGGGCTAAGAGGCAGGTGCGGACTCTGCTCTTATAAGGATATCTGCGGAGGATGCAGGGCCAGGGCCATAGCGGAAAAGGGTGAGCTCCTGGCCTCGGACCCATCGTGTACTTACGAGGCTGTGAATAATGCGGTAAGCGCCAAAAAAGATAAGTCCATTCAGTGGACAAAAGATGCAGAGGCGCGCCTTTTACAGGTTCCACGTTTTCTTAGACCCATGGTCTCTAAAGGTCTTGAACGCTACGCAAGGCACATGGGAATTACCGAGATAACACCTGAGATAATGGCCCGCCTGAGGGGCAAGACAGGCAGAACATAAGAAAAGGGGGGGAGTCTCAAGAAGATGAATAACAAAACAAAGGACAAGACGATAAGCACGAAAAAAGTAAGAGGAGTGGGCTGGCGTTTTTTCGGTGCCATCCTCCTATTTACGGGGCTCTTAAATACAATGATAACCTTAAAGGCCGACCTCTCGGCAGATCCATTTAATTACGCACTTCTTATCTCCGGCGGGGCATTGATGTTTCTCGGTCACCTGAAAAACCGTAAGGGCTCATCTACTGCGTAACTCGCGAGCTATAATAAGCTCCGCGAGAAATACCAGGCCAAAAACAACCAGTGCCCATAATAAAGCGTGCCCCCGGCCCTCTTCAGCCTTTAGCGCCAACCAGTGCCAGCCTGAGAAAACATGGCGCGAGCCTTTCTCGCCATTAGAGCCGTCCCAGAGGGCAAAGGCCAGAGGTATAAGGGGTTCTTCTTCGGTTGAAGCGCTTAACCCCGTATAGAGTGCCTTAAGAGGCCCCTTCATAACCACCCTCCACCTGCCGTTACTGTACAAACCTCTGGCAGAAAAGGCCGCGGGAGCGGGTTTGCTTGAGATATTTTTTTCTCCGCGCGCCGTTATCAGACTAAGACGCTCCGGTGCGCTCGAGCTTCCTCCCTGCCAGAATAATATCCGTACAGGGTCACGCGCATCGCCCATACCAAAGTAGGGCCTCTTCGCCCCCTCCAGCCTCTTAATGGGAAGCTCTACTGCCGCGCCATCTCTAAAGACCTCGCCCTCGGCGAGCTTTGCCGATGCTTTTTGTCCCGGCAAGCTCTCTGTACGGTCGTCCCACATAAGGAGAAAGGCAGCTTCATCATCGTTATAAAGAGACTTTACGGATATAGAATCCACGGTAGGGGTAAAGAGCCTCTCCGGGGCTATTATCTGAGGGGCAAGATAAAAACTTCTGTACAGGGCCTTATCCCAGAGCTCATCGTCAGGGTTATCAGGAAGGGCCCCATCTACCTTTAAGGCGCTGATAAGCCCCACCGAGGAGGGCTTCATAAGGGGCTCTGCAAGGGTGGTTACGTAATTGGCTATATCCCACCGCTCCTTGGCTGAGAGCCTTTTTTTACTCTCGGGGTCATCAAAGCTCGGCATCTGTGTGCCAAGAATTCCAACGGTAATCCTTGTATATATATCCTCTGCGGTGCTGCCGCCCCTGAATGTCCATGGTTTTGTAAGGTCTCTCGGCCAGGTCCTTATGCCAAAATCGTCTTTAAGGCGCTTTGTTCCATCCCCCCTTCCCTCTTTACCATGACACTCAGAGCAGTTATCGGCAAAGAGTTTACTGCCTCTCTTAATGCTCACTATTGTATTCTTTATCTGCCCCGATAGATCTACAGGAGCCAACTCAGGCACACCAAGCTCGGCAAGACTCTTTATGTAAGCGATAACATCGTTAATGGCCCCGTCCTTCAGCACACCCTTCCAGCCGGGCATGGCAGTGCCCTTTAACCCGCTCCATCCTTCTTTACCACGAATAGCATCACCACCGAGCATAGCCAGAAAATCCCTGTGCCCGGGGGTAAGCTCATCAAAGGGCGTGGACTTCCACTTGTAGAGCCCGTAAGTGAAATCCCGTGGCTGAGGGTTTAAAAAATCCGCGGCCGGGCCGTTACCTTCACCGGACTCACCGTGGCACCACCAGCAGTACCTTGCGTATATATCCTTCCCCCTCTCTGTATCGGCAGAAAAAGAAGGACGTACCGCTACAATTAATAGGGCGAAAACCATAAAAATTAAGAGAGTCTTTTTCATCCCCTCTCCTGTCCAAGTGCAGATAAGATTAAAGATAGCCGAGAGCTCCCTGCAAGTAAAATCATCTCAACTCCTGCGGCCTGTTGCCTGTATAATCGTAAAGAAAGAGTATAGTCTTCCAGACCTCGTCACCGGAAAGCATGGCCTCCCAGGCAGGCATGGCCGAGCTCCATGGCGCGGATTCATAAGGCAGCCCCGGTCCTCCGGTGACTATCCTCCAGAAGAGATATGATTCCTGAAGCTGCGCTATGGTATTACCGCCTTTAAAAGGCAGCGGAGCGGGGTTAAAGGCGCGTCCATAATGCCCCTTTCCACCAAGCAAGGCTCCGTGGCAGAAAAAACAATTCTTAAAATATATAATGCCGCCCTGCCTCACAGTCTTCCTGAACTGGTCGGGGTCTGTCTTCTCAAGGGCCCTGTAGGGATTTTTTAATTTTTGAATCTCAAACTTTTTACCATAAGCCGAAAAAGAGTCCGGCGGAGCCGGGTGAACCTGCCTGTGCTCAAGAGGCGCGGTAACCTCTGAGTGGAAAGAGCGGTATGTAAAAAAAGCAAAGGCCAAGGGTATGAGTATAAAGACAACAGCTCTTAGACGCCTCTTCTCCGGGGCCTTTACAAACATTTCAATAGGCCTTAAGAGTCCATGGGCCCCCTCATCGGTAACGGTAATAACAAGGAGTATCATCAGGATAGAAAAAAATATGTATAGAACAACAAGGCTTTGGGGAAGGGGCTGGCCAAAGAGCGCGGGCAGGCTTACGATGATAAAAGCAGCGAGGGTCAAGAGGACAAATTGTAAGAGAGGAGGAATCTTCATGGATTTTATTTTTTTACGCTATTGCGCTGACCTTGCGCCGCGGCCATAGGTTATGGGGGTATCGGGAGTTACCGTGACCTCTACCCCTGAGAGGCTCTGAAGGTAAGCGGCAACGGCCCTTATCTCAGCATCGCTCAGTCCTATCTGCGCGCTTCTCACATCAGGCATGGCGCTGAGGGTATCACCGGAGCCCACGACTCCAAGGCCCTTAACAACATAGGCCGATGGAGAGAGCATGGACTCAAAGACATACTCCAGAGCGCTCTTTGCCGAGCCCTTATATCGTGAATCCCGAAGCCGCCGAGGCGCACTTAAAAAGACACGGTCAAGGACCTCTGCCCGGCCAGAGGGCATATGGCATAAAGTACATGCGCCCTTACCTTTAAAGACAGACTCACCAAGGGCCACAATATCCCCTTCCATACCGCCATCAGTATAGGTGGAGGCCTCCTCAGGCGGGCCCTCAAGGGCCACTTTCGGAAAATACTCCACCCCGAAGAAGGTATAAAAACCTATAATTACAAGGCCGAAGATTACTACCTTTAATAGATGCATGAACCAATCCCTTAAGCTGAGCTCCCTTCCGAGGTCTTAAGCTGGCCCAGCCAGAAGATAAAGAGGATTATACCGAGGAAGATTACGGTGCCTATGGAGACGGTCTTTACGGCATAGGAGAGCGCCGGTGTATAGGCGTCCGGTGAGTTATCCTTCATAATCCCCGTAATATGCCACTGCTGCCTTATGGCCTCGCTTATATATCCCATAAGCCCCATGAGCCAGGTAAGAGAAACGGCTATTAGCACCAGGGCGTACTGGCTTCTTCTCGGCATGCGGCCCCACCTTATGGGGGCAAACTCCCTTGCGCCTCGAAGCATAAAGTACTCGATAATAAAGGCCGCCGATATAACGGCCAGGGTAGTTGAGACCTGGGGAATAGAAGAGATTACCTTGTAGACCGTATCGGTAAAATACCCGTAATATACCCCTAAGAAGATGATGTTTAATGTACCCGCAACATAGAGGGCTGTTATGGCGGCGTTGCCGTAACTTGCCCAGCTCACTACCGAAACCCTGTTGGCCCGCCTGTAGAGGAGAAAACTCAGTGAGGTGCACAAGAGCATTATGTTAATGGCCGTGTTCTTAGCGGGCATAAGGCCCAGCGGAGCCACAAGGGCATGGTACCTGCCCCCCATGGCAAGCTCCTCGCTCGCCTTAAGAACAAGGGTGTGAGGGGTGAACCAGACCAAAAAACAGAGAAACAATATAAAGGCTATATACTTTACATACCCCGTGTACCTGCCGGCACCATCGCTCCTGTGCATGCCGCACCAGAGATAATAATTAGCCGCAAGAAAGAGCGAGCCTATTACCACGGCCTGCATTATGAAAATCCTGCCGAATACACCGCCCATGAGGGTTACTCCCATCTGCTGGCTGTAGGCGTATATCTCAACGGCAAGCCAGTATCCGGCAAAGGGCAGCGGCAATAGGGCGGCCACGGCTATAATGCTTGCAGTGTAACCCATCCAGTCGTAATAAGCGCGCTCAGCCGTTCCTTGGGCGCTCAAGAACTTATACGCGGCGTAGGCGCCTACGATGGAGCCGCCGTAGGCGATATTGGAGATAAACCTGTGCAGGTTAAGGGGGTTCCAGAGGGCGGTATGTATGGCGTGCCAGATATTACCGTCAAAGACCCCGGCAGAGTCAACTCCCCCGGGGGAGATCATAAAGGTCATCCATGCGTTAGCGATGAACATAAGCGTTATTCCCGAGGCGTTAAGAAGAAGCCCCGTAGTAAGATGCAGCCATTTAAGCGTACCTGAGCTCATGGAGTGCCAGCCGTAGTAGTATATGTATAAGGCAAGGCTCTCGAAAAAAAACAAAAAGGCGTAAGCAAGCATAGTGGGGCCGAAGATGCCCGATAGATACCCTATAAGCTGAGGATAGAAGACAAGGAGGCTAAGAAGCAGAAGCCCGCCTGTTAAGGCCGTAAGTGAGTAGGCCGTAATGGTTACGCGTATAAACTCATAGGCCACCCTGTCATAACGGCGGTCGGATTTCATCATGCCTATGCCCTCGAGGATAAGGACAAAGATAGGCACAGAGAGGACAAAGGCGGCGAACCAGAGATGCATCTGCGCCGCAAGCCATACTGCTACCCTGCCGTTAACTCCCTTTATCCTGTGATAATCTCTGGCATGAAGCCTGGGGGCGGGGGCGTACCTTGAACCTACATTACCATGGGCCGCGGCAGGTTTAACAAATTCAACTTCTGAGCCCGCAGCAGCGGCCTCACCTCGGAGGGCGGCCCCATGACTCAGCTTCGGGGTCATGGTAAAGAAAAAAAAGGCCGCAAAGATAATGGCCGTAAGCGATACCAGGCGTAAGAGGTGTCGCGGCCTTATAATGGCTGTAAATCTCATTTTTAAGATATGGTGGACCCTCTTAAATCTCATAGGACTACAGGGCGTTATAGATAAGAGGCAGCCCGCGGGCGTTGAAGATAATAAAATCCATAAGAATAAAGGCCCCTCCAAAGAGAAGAACAAAGATTATAAATGCCAGAACAGATTTTGCCATCAGGGTAGAACCTCACTTATGCAGGAGAAACCAGTAAAAAAAATACAGAACGCCCACAAGCGCCGTAATAAATATTATGGCCCCTAAGATACTTGATCCCTTATCCACCCCGTCTTCACCTGACATTGAGACCAAACCTTTCCGCGCTAGCACAAATATTTGACAAAGCTTTTTCCATGGATTATTTTTATGGTATGAGCAAAAGGATAAAGAACCTGCTGACCAGCCCCGTAGATATTATCATATTCCTTGGCGCACTTGTAAATCTTATTGTAATATCAGGTATCTTAGCCCTCTATCTCTTCGGGCGCTAAGCTCGAAGTATCAATATATCTCGTTAAAGACATTTAAGATATGTGGCACTACCTGCTTCTTTCTTGAGATTACCCCCTTAAGCTCGTATACATCCTTATCTATCTCTCGATAACCAAGGTTAAAGAAGACCTCGGGCACTCCCACGGCAAGAAAGAGCGAGGTTCCAAGCACTATGTCCGTGACAAGAAGCGCCGAGAGGAGCAGACCCTTCTTTGCCATAAGGCCCTGAAGCACTTTTCTAAGGTTATCCTTCTCTTTATAAAACTCATCAAAACCAATAGTCTCGACCTGACCTATGCCGAAGGTCTTACCCGCCGCTGTAAAGACCTTATGATCTCCCTTTACAACTGCCTCGGGGCCTCGTTTTTTAAGGCTTGAGGTGGCGCGAAATATTTCCTCGCCAAATGCCCCTGAATCAAGGCCAGATATCCCCTCAAGAGTCTTTACCATATCCCTGTCACGGTCTGTAGCCGTAGGCGATTTTAATAAAACCGTATCCGACAGAACCCCGGCAAGAAGAAGCCCCGCCATATCTTTATCCATCGTCACACCATTGGACTCGTACTCTTGAGCCACAAGCGTAGAGGTGCTGCCCACCGGGCCGCAGACAAAGGGTATGGGTTTTACGGACTGAAAACCGCCTATTCTGTGATGGTCCACAACGCCCTTGATCTCCACCTTGGCCGCCCCGTCCACGGCCTGGGCCAGCTCATTGTGGTCAACAAGTATAAGGGATACGGGTGATGGCCTGAGAATTCGGCTTCTTGTTACAAGGCCCTGCAGGACCCCCTTTTTATTAACCACCATCAGGCCCGTAACCTTTTCAAGCCTGTACTTAATGCTATCGGTAAGCTCATCTCTGCCTATGGTCTCAAATGCGGTATTACATATCATGGAAGCCGGGGTGCTTAGCCTCACTATCTGCGCCGTGGTGGCGGAATCAAAGGGTGAGACAATAAGGCTGACGCCTTTTTCCTCTGCCAGTGCCAAAACCCCTTCGCTCACATCAAAACCGCCGCTTACAATAAGGAGGCGGACGCCAAGATCTATGGTCTCACGCTGAATATCCTCGCGATCGCCCACTATTACTACACAGCCTTCCGCACCCTTGCTCTGAATTGTAGATAAAAAAGATTCCACCCCCATGGCCCCGACAAATAACGAGAGAGTCTGCTGCTCCCCTTCTGTAAAATCAAGTAAAGACTTTCCACCGAGAGCCTCTCTTATATTATCTGTAGAAGCCAGCACGAGACGAGCCGGGCCGGGCTCAGTTGCCACCATAAACTTTCTGGCAAGGGACATAAGCGTGATCACCCCGTATGGCCTGCCGTCATCTTCAATGACAGGGATAAAACGCACCTTCTCCTCCTCCATTATCTTTATAACCTTAATAAGAGGCGTCCCGGGAGAGACGGTAAAGAGTCTCTCAGCCATAACGTCCCGTGCCCGTGGATGGACATCAGGCACATAGAGCGGAGGCTCTATGCCGAGGCGCTCCAATATAAAGGTGGTCTGCGGATTCAGGTCCCCGGCGCGCGCCGCCACCACGTTCTTCAGACCAAGCTCTTTTTTAAGCCTTGCTAAGGCTATGGCCGAGCATACTGAATCCGTATCAGGGTTCTTATGCCCTATGACATATACTGTTCCCATACTTACACTCCTGCTCCATCATCTACACTTATAAGGACCTTCAGCACTGAGTCCTTCACCGACTCCTCTATAGCGCAAGGACCATCTTCAAGTGGATAAACGGCGCTTATGAAGGGCTTAACATCTATGGTTCCACTGGCTATGGCCTTAATAGCCGGAGGAAAAGGCCCGCACCGCGAACCCACTATGGTTATCTCATCTATGACCGCTTGATTAAGGGCCTCACCGCCTCTCTTTGCAACTGTTGTCTTCAGTACCACCGTACCGCGGGGCCTTGTAATAGAGAGGGCATCTGAGAGGCCATTACCTCCCCCGGTACAATCCACGGTAAGATCAAAACCGCAGGACACATTCTCAGTACCACAACTAACTGATATTCCTTTCTTTTTAAAGGCCTCAAGCCTCTCAGGGTGCCTGCCTATAAGTGTGAGATTGCAGCCCGTCTGCTCAAGGACAAGGGCGGCAAGAAGGCCCAGTTTACCGTCGCCAAGCACAGCCGCTCTTATGCCGCTGCCCACAGGCACCTGATGTATTATCTCAAATGCCGCCGCAAGAGGCTCGATAAAGACACCTTCTTTCATTGAGATACTATGAGGGAGAAAGTGAAGGTTCTTCTCCGGTAGAGTAAGATACTCGGCAAAGGCCCCGTCTTTATTAAGTATGCCGAGAACCTTTCTTCGCGGACAGTGATTTTCCAACCCTGAGGCGCAGTATGTGCAGGTGCCGCAGCCTATGTTAATGGAACCCGTAACCCTTCTGCCTACAAAGGACTTATCCTGGGCCCACTCCACCACACCTGTGAACTCATGGCCCGGCACGCCGTTAAAACCCATGTACCCCTTTACAAGCTCTGCATCCGTAGCGCATACGCCGGCATAAGAGACACGTACAAGGGCCTCGTCTCCCATGGGCTCTGGCCGTGGATAATCACCTCTAAAACTAAGGGTTTTATCAAGAATCAGGGCGCGCATTGAAAAAATATCTCATAGATAAAAAGCCATCAGGAATACTTAATAAAAAGTCTGAGGCATTTAAGTTCAACGGTAAGAGACTACTACTAAAAGAGGTAAACCCCTCCTTTTTTTTTTACCCGGTAAGTTCCCTGTAATAATCACAGAGGCCATTTACGGGACACCCTTCACAGAGAGGTTTACGGGCCTTACAGGTCTTTCTGCCGTGAAGTATGAATAAGTGCGTACTCATGGTCCAGGACCCTTTGTCTATAATAGCCCTAAGGTCTTGTTCTATATCATCGGGTTTAACGGAGTCCGATAGACCGAGGCGTACCGAGACCCTCTTAACGTGCGTATCAACGGCAAGGGCAGGTACGTCAAAGGCGTTGCCAAGGACTATATTGGCCGTCTTTCTTCCAACCCCCGGCAGACTCACAAGCTCATCAAGGCTGGCCGGAACATTGCCTCCAAACTCATCAACGAGTTTAGTGCAGCATTTTTTGATGTTCTTTGCCTTATTTCTAAAAAAATTTACAGAGCTTATATCCCGCTCCAGCTCGCCAAGCTCGACCCCGGCATAATCCTCAGCCTCCCGGTACTTACAAAATAGCCCTTCAGTTACCTTATTAACAAGTTTATCAGTTGCCTGCGCAGAGAGGATTGTGGATATTAAAAGCTCCAGGGGGCCTCTGTAATTAAGAGCCGACCTCGCATCAGGGAATTCGACGGTGAGAATATTAAGGACACTGCGAGCCCTCTCCCTTCTCTTCTCTTCCGACTCTAAAGTCATTAGTATGGGGTGACAAAAAGGTTAGTTTTTACGATCAACAACATAATCCGCAACGGCCAGAAGAGACATCTTAGCCACATCAGGCTTAAATAACTCAAGGTTGTTCTTAGCCCTGGCGATATACTCAAGGGCCCGCTTCCGCGTATACTCTATACCTCCGTGGCGGTTAATAACAGCCACCACATCCTTAACCACCTCAGCGCCGCTCTGCTCGGACTCCAAGGCCTGCTTAAGAAAAGACCGCTCAGCCTCATCGGCCTTACCGTAGGCGTGAATAAGGGGCATCGTCACCTTACCCTCTCTAATGTCATTACCGATGCTCTTTCCAAGGTCCGCGTCCGTGGAGATATAATCAAGGCAATCATCCATAAGCTGATAAGCTATGCCAAGGCTCATACCGTAGTCAGAGAGGGCTGACTCCTGCCCAAGCGTAGCCCCTGATATCATGGCCGCCACCTGAGATGATGCGGCAAAAAGCACGGCGGTCTTATTGGTCACTACCTCTAAATACTCCTCTTCCGTGGTCTCTATATCACCGTGTTTCAGGAGCTGCTTAATCTCACCCTCGGCCATGCCCGTAGTGGTCCTGGAAAGTACCTGCAGTATCCTCTCGTTACCGTTACAGACAGCAAGGCTGAAGGCCCGCGAGAGGAGATAATCACCTACAAGTACGCTGGCCCCGTCACCCCATACCACGTTGGCCGTAGCCGTACCGCGGCGAAGGTTGGCGTTATCCACAACATCGTCATGGAGCAGAGTTGCCGTATGTATATACTCGATAACCGCGGCAAGATCTATGTGAAGGTCACCCTTATAATCAAAGAGCCTTGCGCAGAGAAGCATTATGAGGGGGCGGAAACGCTTACCACCGCTTGCGAGGATGTACTCACCTACCTTACCCACAAGCCAAACGTCTGAGTTGAGATTTTTTGTAAAAGATTCCTCAACAAGGCGGACATCGTCCTTTAAAAGGTCCATAACTTCCTGAATACGCATTACCCCTTCCCTCTACTATGCGAGACTGCGAAAAAAAGCCTTATATACTGAAAATTAATGTTAACCCAACCATCCCCTATCTGTCAAAAGTTTTCCCCTTTTAAAGACCTTTTTACAGAACGCAGATATCCCTTAATAGACACTGTGAACACTTAAATTTATTAACTTTATGGGGGCATTTATCCAGAATTCCAAGCCGACAGAGGGCGAAATCATACTTTACCGGGTCTTCAGAGTCGAGTTTTTTAAGAGACTCTGTAATCTCCTCGGCCATCTTCCAGTCTCTGGACTTTCTTGTGCTGAGTCCGAGGTTTACTGATATGCGGGCTATATGTGTATCGAGAGGAATAACGAGTTTAGCCGGGCTTACCCCCTTCCATAAACCAAGATCAAGGCTATCGCCGCAGCGCACCATCCAGCGCAGGTACAGATTCAGCCGCTTGCATGAGCTGCCCCCCGCAGGAGAAGGGAAAAAGAACCGTACCCCCGCCTTTGCCGGCAGCTGACCGGCACCGTATATTCCTGCCCGGTCAAGGGCCAGCACATCAGAGGTAAAGGCAGTAAGGGCTGACTTAATGTTATAATCCTCCGGGGTATAGCCCCGCATGAAAAACCCCCCGATGGAGCCGCTCTGCTCAAGCATCTGCCTCATAAAATAGATAAGGCAGGCCACATCCTCACCTACATTGAACCTGTGACGAAAACCGTTAAAAAGCCTGCCCTCCATGTGAGGACGAAAATTTCTGACAAAGGCCTCGGGAGAGCCTTCCATGACGCCAAGGACCTTCTCTATGCTGTTTTTGATGCCCTTTACGCGTCCATAAGCGAGGCTTGAGGCAATAAGGCCCACTATCTCACGGTCCGCAGAGGAGTTGAACCTGTGGAGATAAAATAGCGGATCGCTTGATAAAAACTCCTTATCATAGGCGTTATAAAGCTCATCAAGGCGTTTTTTTAGTAAGGCTGTGTTTTTTATCACTACTTACTCCCTCTGCCAGTAATCTCACGTTCAAGGTTAATTATTATTATGGTAATTGATATTCACCGATGATGTCAATGCAGGGGATTATACAAGACAGGGTAAGAGAGAAGAAATCGCACAAGACCTGCCCAAAAAAACTTTCAGCCGCAGCAAAAATACTATATAATACTCTTAATATAAGATATTTTTCACCACATCATCGGAGGAACAGATGGGACAATGCAGAAGACTCTTCAGCGTAACTCTGATGATAGCGGTTTTTACACTTACTGCCGCAACGGCACGCGGTGATGAGACAGATTTTCTAAAGAAATTCCGCAAGGCCTATAATGTAAACATCGGCATTAAAAAAGTCATAGAAGAGCATAGAGACCTTGTGCCCGGTGAGATTGAAGAACTTCTCGAAGACAGCCATTCAGAGAAGCTAACCCCTGAGCAAAAAGCGGAAAAACAATATATCGCCGAGACCATGGCGCGGGTCTACAAAGACGTTACCGGTGATATCTCTTATCTCATTGAGGTTAAGAGAGAGATCTTCAACTCAAGGCTTCACGCACCGGTTCACGGAAAGGCAATAAAAGGAATCAACATAATCAGCATGCCCCGGGCAACAGGAGATGAAAAAAACATCTTTACACCTGACAACATTGTCATAAATGCAGGTGAGTGGGTCAGGTGGGAGAATAATGCAGGCGAGGCTCACATATTCTCCTCCATGCCGCTAATTGGCAAGCAGGTCTTGTTTACACCGAGCATAAAACCTGATGAGACATGGATACAGCGTTTCAATGAGCCCGGGGAATATTTCTACTTCTGCTTTATCCACAGCAGCATGGTTGGCAAGATTACCGTTCTGCCAATAGATAAGGATATAGTGATTGAAAAAAAAGGGGCCGTAGGCTCGGAGCATGAACAGTTCGAGGAGCATACCGGCGGAGAAGAGCATGAGCAAAATGGAGAGTAAAAAAACTCTTCTAAAAATATTTTTCTAAGATATAATCTACCTTTGTAATAATACATACTTAACTGCAAAGCATCGCTCGGCTCCGGACTTCCCTTCTTCATATTAACTCAGCAGGAAAGCGGGGTTTAGGAGCAAATGCGGTCTCATAAAAGAAAGTTAAAAGACGGGGGTAAAAGATGAATAGTATCAAAGTCTTAATGATTATGCTTATGGCGGGTTTTTTTCTCTTTATCGGAGAGGCTAAAGCTGAGCATTCAGCTTTTGTAAAGGAATTTATGAGGGCCTATGACGCAAAAAACATCCCCGGTATGGGTGAGCTCGTAAAATCAAACAAGGCCACTATCCCCGCCGAGGTGCGTGCCCTTACCAAAGAGGCCCTCAAGAAAGACACTGCCCCTGAGGACAAGACCGCTAATTTTTTTATAGGGGAGCTCATCGCAAGAGAGTATAACAACCTTACTGAGGACGCAACTCTTCTCATTGAGCTGAAGCAGGAAGAGTTTAACTCCAATCTTCATGAAGCCGTAAGAGCAAAAGCCGATAAAGGAATTGTCACTGTAGAGATCCCCGCTGGTACGGAGAAGGAAAAAAACATCTTCACTCCCGACCATATTATCATAAATGAGGGCGAGACCGTAAGATGGAAGAACAACGATACTGTCGCCCATATCTTCGCCTCCATGCCTCTCATAGGCCAGGGAGGTATTTTCACACCAAGCATTGAGGGAGGCGCCACATGGGAGTTCAAGTTTGATAAGCCAGGTGAGTACTACTATCTCTGCTTTATCCACAAAGGCATGATAGGCAAGATTACGGTTCTCGCATCAGAAAAGCCAGAGGTCGCACCTGCCGAGAAGCCCGTGGAAAAAGGAAAAAAAGACACTGAGAGCGAGAAGCACGCAGAAGAATAGTTCTTAGTTTCCCTGCCTTGGTTTCTTTTTTTTAAGAGAGACCAAGGTTTTTCTTTGTATATTCCTCAATCCGTGTTATTTTAAGACATTACAGGTTGTACCAACCGGTCGGTACGTGCAGAGTCATGGTTGATCCCATCCATTATTTTCAACCCTTTCACAGCAATCACCTTAAATATCCAGCCTAGACCGGCCCGTCATCAAGATGGGTAGGCCGCTTATATTGGAGTATTATTTTATGAAGTTCGAAAAACTCGGCCTTCAGGCCGAGCTGCTACGCGCCGTCTCAGCCGAGGGCTACACCACACCAACACCTGTGCAGGCACGCACCATCCCAGTAGTATTACAGAGGCGCGACGTACTTGCCGGCGCGCAGACAGGCACGGGCAAGACCGCGGCATTTGCCCTGCCAATACTGCAGATATTAAACAAGGGCGGAAGGGGACGCCACCCGAGGGCCCTCGTCCTTACCCCTACGCGCGAGCTTGCCGCCCAGGTGGCCGAGAGCGTGCGCGTCTATGGCAGGAATATGCCGCTTCGCCAGGCGGTGGTATTTGGCGGCGTTGGCATCAACCCTCAG
>JBHHUP010000001.1:0-84745 GCA_046753845.1 Thermodesulfobacteriota bacterium | reverse complement strand
ATGGCCGTGCTGACTCCAGAGGTCCTTGCCCGCCTGGAGGAAGAATAACCCTCTACTAATCACAGGCCTTGATGATAAAGGGCTAAGAGAACGATAATCTCAGGGCGTATACAGGCAAAACAGGGGAGGTGAGTGATGGAAGAGAGAGAGATGGAGGTTGTGCCGGGCCTTGAGGGCATACCGGCGGCTAATTCGGCTATAAGTTTTATTGACGGCGAGGTGGGTATTCTTGAGTACAGGGGTATATCCATTGAGGAGCTGGCTGAAAAGAGCACCTTTCTTGAGGTGGCCTATATGCTTATATTCGGCGCTCTGCCCACCGCCGTGGAGCTGGCCTCTTTTCATGATGACGTTACCATTCATACACGGCTGAAGTACAAGATACTCCGTATGATGGAGTCGCTGCCAGAGGCCGGCCACCCCATGGATTTTCTGCAATCCGTAGTCTCTGCCATGGGCATGTATTACCCGGCAAGGGATACCCTTGACCCCGAGGTGCGTTACGCCTCTGCCGTGCGTCTTGTGGCGAAGGTGCCCACAATAGTCGCGGCGTGCCACAGGATGCGCCACGGCGACGCGCCTATCTCTCCGAGAAACGATCTCAGCTTTGCCGCTAATTTTTACTATATGCTCTTCGAGCGCGAGCCCACCGCTTTTGTAGAGAAGGTACTTGACGTAATACTTATCCTTCACGCCGACCATACCATGAACGCCTCTACCTTCAGCGCCCGCGTCGTGGGCTCTACTCTGGCGGACCCCTACACCATAGTCTCATCTGCTATCGGTACGTTATCGGGCCCTCTTCACGGAGGGGCCAATGAGCAGGTCCTTCATATGATTGAAGAGATAGGCTCGGTGGAGAGGGCCGTACCCTATGTAGAGGCCAAGATAGCCGCCAAGGAGAAGATAATGGGCATAGGGCACAGGGTCTATAAGACCGCTGATCCGCGGGGCAGGATACTGCAGGCCTACATGAGAGAGCTCCGCGACCACGGCGGCTCTGTAGACGCCGCGACCCTGGAGATATCAGAGGCCGTGGAAAAGGCCGTGGCAGAGCGCCTGGGCCCTAAAGGGCTCTGGCCCAATATTGATTTTTATTCAGGCGTGGTCTTCAAGGCCCTTGGTCTTGAGCCGGAGCTCTTTACGCCCATATTCGCCATGGGAAGGGTGGCGGGATGGCTTGCGCACTGGATGGAGCAGCTGCAGACCAACCGCATATACAGGCCTGTGCAGAGGTACACGGGGCTAAGAGAGCAGTCTTATGTGCCCATGGAGGATAGAGGTGAGTAAGCGCCCTTTCTTCTTTGCCGGTGGCAGGGAGCTCTTCAGTAGATGATAGCGACTCCTTTATATCGCGGCGCGGCTTCGGCCCTACTTGTCTTCGTGCTTCTTTTTGCGGGCGGGTGCGTGGCAAAAAAGGCCATGAGGCTCCGTGACAGGGCCATTATCTCCGTAGCGGATATGGAGACAGAGCTAAAAGACGTGAGACTTGTCTTTGTAGGCGAGTATCATAAACGTATTCGTCACCACATGATGCAGCTTGATATAATAAAGGCCCTTGAGAGGGCCGGGATAAAGCTCGCCATAGGCCTTGAGATGTTTACCGCCGAGAATCAGGACGTGCTGGACCGCTGGGTCGAGGGCGAGGTCTCGGAGATTGCCTTTAGAAAGCAGTATTACAGAAACTGGAAGGTGCCGTGGTACAAGTACCGCGGTATCTTTATCTACGCGCGCAATCGCAAGATACCCCTTGTTGGGCTGAATATATCGAAAAAGGTCTCTCACAAGCTCTTTATCGGAGGGCCCAAGGTCCTCTCGCCTGAAGAGAGGGCTGCCCTTGGCGATATCTCATGCGATGTGGATATGGAGTATGAGAAGATGATACGCGAGGCCATGGAAGAGCACGAGCATATGGGCGCTGACTTTCAGGATTTTTGCAGGGTGCAGATGTCATGGGACAGCTTCATGGGCTCAAGGGTTGTGGATTATCTTGTGGCTCATCCCGCAAGAGTCATGGTGGTTCTTGCCGGCAGCGGTCATGCCTGGAAAAGAGGTATAGCGAGAAAAGTAGTCGCCGCCACGCGCCTTGACAGTATTGTTATACTGCCCGAGGTCGTGGGAGAGTACGATAGAAGAGACGTCTCCGTGGGAGACGCCGACTTTTTACTCCTTGCGCGTTAAGGTACGATTCGAAGAGATGGTCTTTTGGCTCCCCTTCACGAGGCCTACTTGGCGCATGCGGACCTCCTGCCTGCCATATATATAACTACGAAGTCTCCTGCCCCTGATTGGCGGTGAAGATATTATTAAACTCTCCGGCTGATTCACTAAAGAGCCTGTAAAGTTCGGGGTCAAAACCGTAATTCTCCCGGTTTTCCATGATATCCATGGTCTTTCTCTGGTCAAAGGCAGGTTTGTATGGACGCTTGCTCCTGAGGGCGTCGTACATATCCACTATATGAACGATTCTTGCGCTTACCGGTATATCGGTCTTGCCGCGCGCGCCGGGATAACCGCTTCCGTCCCATCTTTCGTGGTGGTTTAGCGCTATATCCATGGCGGTTTGCAGGACAACGGGCCCGGGGTTATGAAGTATGTTGGCCCCGATGTCGCAGTGTGTCTTCATGACGGTGAACTCTTTATCTGTAAAGCGTCCTTTCTTAAGCAGGATTTTATCAGGTATGCCGATCTTACCCACATCGTGCATGGGGCTTGCCTTGAATATGGCATCTACCTCTGCCGCGGAGAGCCCTCTTTTTTCTGCCAGCATCTGTGAGTAGAGGCTTATCCTCTTTATATGCGCCCCCGTATCCTTGTCTCTGTACTCAGCGGCCAGCGTGAGCCTGGTGACCGTATCGAGGTAACCGTTCTTTATCTGCTCGTAGGCCTCTTCAAGGGCCACTGTCTTTGAGCGTATCTCTCCCTCAATGGCCTTGCCATGCTCGATTAAATATTTTTCGTACTTCTTTATCTTTAGCAGATTCCTTACGCGCAGATAGAGCTCCGTCTCGTCAACGGGTTTACTGAGGGTATCATCGGCGCCTGAGCGCAGCCCCTTTATCCTCGCCTCTGAATCAGAGAGGCTCGTTGCTATAATTACGGGGGTATACATGGTGCGCCGGTCACTCTTAAGTTTTCCGGTAAGCTCAAAACCATTTAAGTCAGGCATTACAACATCCGTTATAATAATATCAGGCGCAAGCCTGAAGGCCTCGCTAAGGGCCTCGGAGCCGTCACTTACCGTCACGGTATCATAGTTCATCTTTTGGAGGAGGTCCTGGAATAGCTCGCGAAAGAAGAGATCATCATCTGCGATGGGTATGAGGGGCTTCTTCACGGCTTTTGCCACAGAGGGAACTTCTGCTGTTTTTATCTTCATACATGCACCATCCTTTTATAGATTAAAGCATTTTGCCGGAGGTGTAAATATTTTTTTATTCTCTTTAATGTGACCTGAGTAACGGAAATAAGTTCTTCTAAGACGTTAACTATACTATGGAAGTCCTTGACAGGGGCCTTTTGATTTACTATTATCTCTGGAATTTAAGACTTTTAAAAATATTTACAGGAGGCCTCTTTGAAGAGCATCAACAAAAACGGATTTTCCAGTCCCCTCTTACTATCGCTGGCCGCAGGATTTTTCGTTATTTTAAGCCTCGTCTTTTTATATACGCCCGAGGCCTCTTCGAAGAAAAACTCTGTCTCAGTTGCCCCGAAAGTAACTCAACTCAATAGATACGATATAGATATATCCGCCTCCGATACCTTCTATGGCGTTATGCGCGGTTTTGACCTCAGCCCTCAGGAGATCAAAAAACTCACAAGAGCGGCGCGCCCCTATTACCGCCTCTCAAGGCTCAAAAAAAACTCAGTGGTAAGTGTCTTTACACGTAAAGATGCCCTTGTAAGTGTGCAGTATAAGATAAATCCTTATGAGGTTCTTGTCCTTACAAGGGATGGGGACGCAAAGTATGGTTATAAGGCGGTAAAGCAGGACCTGCCCAGAGAGGTGCGCCTTAAAAAAGGCTCCGGTGTTATAACGAGCTCCCTGTACCGAGCTGCCATGGAGGCCGATGTGCCGCCGGCAGTTGTGCTTTCTCTATCTGATGTCTTTGCCTGGGATGTGGATTTTAACACGGACATGAGAAAGGGCGATACCTTTAAGGTCTTGTACGAGGAAATATACGTTGATAATGAGTTCGTGGAAAACGGTGCTGTACTCGGCGCTGAGATCTCAAGCGGCGGCCGCGAGTATGAGGCCATATATTATAAAGATAAACACGGAAAGACCGGTTATTACGACCTTGATGGTAAATCCCTCAAGAGGATGCTCGTAAAGTCGCCCCTCAGGTACAGGCGTATCAGCAGTTATTTTACCAATCGCCGTTATCACCCGATACTTAAAAAATACAGGGCCCATCATGGCATAGATTACGCCGCGCCGCGCGGCACGCCCATTGATGCCGCCGGAAGCGGCAGGGTAACCTTCGCCGGATGGAAGCGAGGTTATGGCCGTTTTATAAGCATAAAGCACAGCAACGGCTACTCAACGGGTTACGGACATATGTCAAAGATTAAAAAGGGCATCAGGCGCGGCGTTCGCGTCGTCCAGGGTGATGTCATAGGTTACGTGGGCTCTACAGGCATCTCCACGGGGCCGCACCTTCATTACGAGGTAAGAAAAGGCAACAGACTCATAAATCCCCTCCATATAAAGGGCAACCCCGCAAAGGCCGTTGCCGGAGCGGAAAAGGCGGCCTTTGTTGTTGTTAAGAACGATGTATTAAAAAAACTCTCCACCGATGAGGCCGTGCTCTCGGCAAAGAGATAGTATCGCGTTATCTCTGAGAGGTGATCTTAAAATAATAGATTATTTCCGAGGCCCCATGTCACTTGATCATGGGGCCCTTTTTTTTTTGCGGGGCGAAGTGATAAGAAGACCTCGCTCTTATGGGCAGGTTAATGAGACCTTACGCTAAAGATCTTCAGGGCCCCATCTACTACTCCTCTTATGCCTCGCCGCAGGGCACGCTCTACGCTGCCATGGAGGGGCCTGCCCTTCTTGCCATCCTCTTCTGCGAAGGCAGAGAAAACTTTGAACAGAAGCTTACAGAAAAATTCGGCGCTTCCATAAGCTTGAAATCTAACCGCGCCCCTTTTAGCACCTTCTTTAGAGAATTGGATTCTTATTTCGATGGCCGTGCCGTTGCCTTTCATCTGTCCGTAAAGTTTTACGGAACGGCCTTTCAGCAGAGAGTATGGAAGGCTATCGCCGGGATACCGCGGGGTCAGGTGAGAACTTATGCCTATATCGCAGAAAATGCCGGCCGTCCCCGTGCCTGCAGGGCGGCGGCCGGGGCCTCTGCTGCGAATATGCTCCCTCTTATCATACCCTGTCACAGGGTAATCAGCTCTTCGGGAGGTCTTGGCGGATGGTCAGGTGGCGGAGGTTCTAAGGTTAAAGAGGGATTATTGGCCTTAGAAGGTGTGAGGCTTAAGGATCTGAAGGGCCTTCTCAGGGCCTGTAAAGAGAGGTAAGGGCCAAACTCTGCAACCCTTCTCCATCTTCTCTTTAATGCTTAATGCCCCGCAGCGAACACTGAGCTGTGGGCAAAACACGCTCCGCTTGCAACGGCGATAATTGAGACCACCAGAAGTATCCAGTGCATCTTGTTCATCCTTCTAAATACCGCGTCTATATCAAGGGTAGTATCTTTTTCCAGCATGCGCTCTAACATCCTTCTTATTACAAAAGGCTCAAGGCCGAATAACATTACAAACCAGAAGACCCATATAAGGGCCATTAAAAGCAGCGATAGCCCGTGTCCCGTAAAAATCGTATCCTGCCACCCCATGTACAGCACCATAATTATCCCCGTGGCCCCGGTGATGAGGTTGTAGATCCTTGCCGTCTTGGCGAACCTGTGCTCTATCTTCCGAAATAGCAGGACCTTGCCAAGTGCGTCTTCCGTCCTTATGATTATGGGAAAGATCATGGTGGTGATAAAGGCGAGCCCCCCTATCCAGAGTATAACGGCTACAAGATGAGTGATGTGCATCAGGTTAAAGAAGAACATTTTCGGCCTTTCCTTATATTTTTAAATGTTTTTAGCGCCTTGCAAGGGGTTTTTTCCTCTCCTTAACCGGTAAAATCACCGGCAGGGAAGGGGCTATCCTAATTTACGCCTCACCCAAAGGACTATTAACACGAGCACAGCCTCTTGGTCAATATATTCCATGGCCTCATATCCTTTCTTTTTTTTGCGGAGGGCTTAAAAAAACTCTTGACAACCCTGAGATAGGCGCTATAATAGAATCATTCAAAGATAATAATCATTTCAATCTACCAGGGGGCCAAGGGGATTGATGGTGCATATGGGGCAAAGAGGGTAGGCAGGGCAGATAGGGTAAAAGGGGCAGATAGGCAGATAGGGTAAAAGGGGCAGATAGGATAAGAGGGGCGATGGGGGTGACGGAGCGATATAAGACGGAGCGATATAAGATAGATGGGGCAAGGGGGCGAAGGGTGAATGGGGTGCATGGGGCAAAAGGGGCGAGAGTGAGGCAAGGGGAGTTTAACGGTAATGCAAATAGACTTTAGCTCTTAAAAACGAGACCTTACCTGCTAAGACGAGTTGATGATATGGAGAAAATAATAAAAAAATACAGGGGCAAGGGTTTTAAGCTTACGCCTCAGAGGCTTGCCATCTTGGAGTATCTTGAGGGCAACAAGAATCATCCCAGCGCAGAGGATATCTTTAGTGACCTTAAGAAGGCAAATCCCACGTTATCATTTGCCACCGTATACAACACGGTGCAGGCCCTCATTAGTAGAGGCGACCTCTGTGAGCTTAACATAGACCCCGAGCGCCGCCACTTCGACCCCGATGCGAGTCCTCATCATCACATCAGGTGTACGTCATGCGGACGTATTGATGACGTAATGGCAGATTATTCGGACGCGTTGAAATTGCCCGAGGAAATAACAAAAGATTTTGACGTAAATGCTAATCATGTGGATTTTTTTGGAGTTTGCGATAACTGCAGATAACAGGTAACCATTTAACTTACGAGGAGAAAGAAGATGTCAGAGGCATTTGTTCAGCAGGACGCACCGGATTTTACGGCACAGGCGGTATATGAGGATGGTTCCATAAAAGAGTTAAGTTTATCTGACTACAGGGGAAAATACACGGTGCTCTTCTTCTATCCCCTTGATTTTACCTTTGTATGCCCTACGGAGATAGTCTCGCTTAGCGACAGGGTAGATGAGTTCAAGTCAAGGGATGCTCAGGTACTCGGCGTATCCGTGGACAGCCAGTTCTCTCATGCCAAGTGGAGGCAGACGCCGAGAAAAGAGGGCGGCATAGGTGAGATAGGTTACCCCCTTGTAGCTGATCTAAATAAATGCATAAGCGCGAAGTACGGAGTTCTTCTCGAGTGCGCCGGCGTGGCACTTCGCGGAGTATTCATTATAGACAAGGCCGGCAAACTCAGGAGTTACACTGTAAATGATCTGCCCATCGGCAGGAACATAGACGAGGTGCTCCGTGTTATAGACGCCATTGAGTTTACAGAAAAGCACGGCGAGGTATGCCCGGCGAACTGGAAAAAAGGCGATGAGGCTATGAAGCCAAATCAGGACGGTCTTGAAGAATACGCCAAGGCGCACCTGTAAGGACGGTTTTTGGGATATGTACGATATATTACAGCCAGACCTTAAAATGTGTGGTTAAGTTAAGATAATAGAAATAGGAGGTCTTACGATGGCCCTTTGGAAGTGTACGAAGTGCGGTTATTCAAAAGAGACAAGATGCAGGCCAAAGGCTTGCCCCGAGTGTGAGGGCAAGGAGTTCGAGAAAGCGGAGTAGTTGTTGTTTGACGTTTTTAGCTCAAAGGGGGTAATAGATGAGACATCTAAGTCCGGAAAAGATGATTAAGGACCATGAGCAGATGGATGCTTCCTTGCGCCTCTTATCTCGTCCTGCCCCATCTTCGGCCCCGCCCCTTGACAGACCCCTTAAGAGGCGGAGGGTTGGTACAGGACGGACGAAGAAGTTCAGGGCGCATAAGGCCGCTGCCGAGTCCGGTAAAGATGCCATAAGTTTTTACTTCGAGAGTATTAAGGGCCTCGGGCTCTTAAGCGCGGTAGAAGAAAAAATACTCGCCCTTAAGATAGAGGCGGGAGATGAGGCGGCACGCTCGAAGATGATAGAGTCTAACCTCAGGCTTGTCATTAATATCGCCAAGAGGTATACGGGCAGGGGCCTGCCTCTTGCGGACCTTATAGAAGAGGGTAATATCGGGCTCATAAAGGCCGTTGAACGCTTCAGGTCCATAAAAGGCTGCAGGTTTTCAACATACGCCACGTACTGGATAAGGCAGTCTGTTGACAGGGCCATAGCCAACCAGGCCAATACAGTGCGTCTGCCCATTCATGTTACCAATGACCTCTCAAAGGTGAGACGTGCAAGACGGCTCTTAAGTGAAGAACTGCGCAGAGAACCTGAGCAGGAAGAGGTCGCCCTTAAGACGGGTTTTAAAGAGAAGTACGTAAAAAAACTCGATGGGATTGTCAAAAAGACCACTTCCCTTGAGGCCACTGTGCCGGGTGAGTTCGAGCAGCCCCTTCTTGAGAGGCTCGAAGACACCTCGTCGCTTACGCCCATGGAGGTGATTGACGGCGATAAGAGGGTGAAAAACGTAAAGGCGTGGCTTACGCTACTTGAGAGCAACGAGGCGGAGATAATCAAGTTCCGCTTCGGTATAGACGGAACCGAGACAGAGACCCTTGAGAAGATAGGGCTGCGTCTTGGTGTAACGCGTGAGAGGGTGAGGCAGATAGAGGTAAAGGCCCTTGGAAAACTCAAAAATATTATCAAGGACCATGATATGACCTTTAGCGATGTGCTCTAAGGATTTAGATAAGAGTTAAGAAGACTGCTGTACACATACCTGCCAATAAACCTATCACTCACAACCCCTGTGCCTTTTTTACGGCGCGGGGGTTTCTTTTTTTACCATCCTTTTTTACCACCCTATTGCCCTTGTCCCCTGTGGATTGATTCTGCAGTAGACCTGGTTTTATGTAATTGCGGTATTTCAGAGCCGGCTTCTTTCTGTTATAATCCCCCTTATGAATTTTTTATATGATTTTTTCATGGCGGGGGTGCTTATCCGCGGCAGGAATGAAGCATGAGTGAGAGAGAAGAGGTCTCGAAAGACTGGTCAACGGCCATGAATAACATTTCCATTGTTCTCGTAGAGCCCCGCGGCCCCGCTAATATCGGAGCCACGGCAAGGGCTATTTCAAACTGCGGGCTTCACGACCTGGTACTTGTAAACCCCTGCGAGTACCATAACGACGAGTGCTTCGGACGTGCCTGCAACTCAGGTGAAGTGGTGCTGAATGCCCGTGTCTTTCCTACCCTTAGCGAGTGCGTAAGCGAGTTCGCCTTTGTAATGGGCACGACTCGAAGAACAGGTAAATTACGCGAACCCTTGACTGATCTGCCCGGTGCCGTCCGTATGATAAAGGGCATGAGCGAGAGTAACTCCGTAGCCATATTATTCGGCCGTGAGGACCGAGGTCTTGTAAACACCGAGCTTGCCCTATGCGACGCCCTCGTGGAGCTGCCCGCTCATGAGGATTACCCCTCTCTTAACCTCTCTCACGCTGTCTTTCTGCTCTGCCATTACCTCTATATGGATACAGGGGAGAGGGAGCCCTTTCGCGCTATTACAGCGGCCCCACGTGAGGAACGCGATAAGATGTATGTTCACTTGGAAGAGATGCTTCGCGCCCTTGATTATGGAGATGAAGGAAGGGAGTTTCTGCTCCGGGCCATAATGAAGAATTTCCGTGTTTTATTTGGAAGGACATCTCTTATGGAGAAAGAGGTCAATATGCTGCGCGGGTTATTCGCTCAGATACTCGTAAGGCTTGGCCGTTAATGGAGCTGAAGGGGGCTTTTTCATACCGGGTTTTTAGTTGACAGCCGGGCCTCTGCCATGTAATAGTTATTGTAAATTAACGCCTATTCGGAGCTTCTTTTGGGAGAAGAGAGTGAATCCCGTGGTCCGTTTTTTTGCGTAGAATCGGGAACGGGCACGCCACTGTGAGTGGTGACGAAATCTCTGTATTGGGCCACTGAAGCCTTTACAAAGGGCCGGGAAGGCCGGAGAAAGCAGGCAGAGCCGCGAGTCAGGATACCTTTCTCTATAGGCCCACGTTTTCTTCGGTCTTAAGAACAGTGGGGGCAGCCGCGAGTTTTCCTTTTTTTCGGGGAAAGACCCTCTCTTCTATACCGAAGGGGGGTTTTTTTGTTTATGGCCCCCAGGGTGGCTTAATGGGGAGTGAGGGGAAGGGGTATCGTGGCATGGTTAATAACATAAATGACTACGGCTTTTTGGTGTATAAAAAATAATTAATATTCTAACTCGAGGTAGAGATATGAGTGTGACATTTAGTGACGGAGTACCTGCGGATCACGCGGTGCTTATGCTGGGACACGGCAGTAAGAGAGGCGAGGCCAATGATATACTTCGCGAGATGGCCGGCGCCCTTCATGACCTTAAGAGGTTCGGCGTAGTGGAGCCCGCCTTCCTGCAGCTTGAAGAACCGGATTTTCATCAGGCCCTTGAGGGACTCCTTGAGCGCGGTTTCAGGGATATTACCGTAATGCCTTATTTTCTCTACTGCGGCGCCCATGTGGTAAAGGATATACCCGGTGAGATGGATCTGGCCCGAAAAAAGTACCCGGACCTTAAGATGAGGATTACAAAGAATCTCGGCGTTCACGGTAAACTCCTCGATATCGTGGTAGAGAGGCTTACCGAGGCCATGGCCCCGGAGCATGCCCCCGGGCCTGTTACAGGCCAGCACCCCATTGAGAAAGAGAGTTTTAATATCATCGAGTCAGAGACAGACCTGCAAGGTTTTGATCCTGTGGCAAGAGAGGTGGTAAAGAGGGTGATTCACGCCACAGCGGATTTTGAGTTCAAGGATATTCTTCGTTTTAGCGATGGGGCCGTAGCCGCGGGTCTGCAGGCCATACGCGGCGGAGCTGATATAATAACGGATGTAAAGATGGTTGCCTCGGGTATCTCAAGGGGCCGTCTCGCCCCCTTTGGCGGCCATGTGCGCTGCTTCTCATCAGACCCCGTTGTAGCCCATGAGGCTAAGAGAACAGGGACTACGCGTACGGCCGCGTCCATGGGGGTGGCGGCGGACTTTATGAACGGCGCCATTGTGGCCGTGGGCAACGCCCCCACGGCGCTGACAGAGCTGCTGAGCCTTGTAAAGGAAGGTAAGGCAAACCCCGCGCTTATCATCGGCGTGCCAGTGGGTTTTGTAGGGGCAGAGGCATCAAAGGAGGCCCTGATGACCTCGGACCTTAATTATATCGCCGCAAAGGGCAGAAAGGGCGGCAGCTCAGTAGCCGTATCCATTGTAAACGCCCTTATAATAGAGGCTGCAAAAGGCCTTACCGCGGCTATGTAGCTTTAAAGAGGTTACTGCCCGGTGCGCATATCTCACGTTTTTCCGGCACTCTACATGGCCTGGTTCTTACGGCGCGAGATGAAAGAAGCCTTTTACAGAGCATAATGAAAAAATATGGCCTTGTAGAAATAAAAAAGATGTAAGAGGCAAACCACTGGACCTGCTAAAAACAGAAGGAGGAGGATATGAAATTAATAAAATTTTGTAGCTTGCTGGTATTATTAAGCATAATCTTTCTCTTACCTGCTTCGGCCTTTGCGCATCCGGGCTTTGCTCACGGCCCGGGGTTTTTTAACGCTTTCATCCACCCCTTTAGCGGCCTTGATCATATTCTGGCAATGGTTGCCGTTGGCATCCTGGCCTTTAAGAGCGGCGGCAGGGCCCTTTGGGTACTACCGGCGGCCTTTCTCAGCTTAATGCTGCTGGGGTGCATACTGGGGTTAACCGGCCTTACAGTACCCTTTATTGAAGGCGGCGTAATTACCTCCGTCTTGATCCTGGGCCTTTTAATAGCGGTGGCGGCGTCTTTGCCTCTGGCACCGGCCATGAGCATCGTGGGATTATTCGCCCTCTTTCATGGTTTTGCCCACGGTACTGAGATGCCCCTTGCCGCATCGGGGCTTGTCTATGTCGCGGGCTTTACGGCGGCAACGCTACTTCTTCACCTCGGCGGCATTGTAACGGGTCTGCTCTTGCAGAAGACGGCAGGGGCGCGGCTTATCCGTTACTCAGGTGCGGCCATAGCCGCCTCAGGGGTCTATATGTTTATTGCCTGAGTCCTTTTGGTCTTGACAGGCGCCTTTTGTTGCTTTAAACTTGCTTTAAATTACTGGTGGCCCGAGAGGGCCTTAAAAGGGAAGACGGTGAGAATCCGTCGCGGACCCGCCGCTGTAACCGGGGACAAAAGCCGCAATACGTCACTATCCGTAAGGATGGGAAGGCGCGGTGAGTAGGATGATCCGGCAGCCAGAAGACCTGCCAATATAATATTTGACTTGGGCTTATTCACCGGTGGTAGGGGAATAAGTATCGCTTTGGATGAAAAACGGCATCCCCGCACCTCTTCTTGTGAGGCGCGGGTTTTTTTTATTAAATATTCGAAGATGACTCATTTCTTGCCTGATTAAGCTTTTTTTTCGGGAGTAGGCTTTAGTTTAAGGTAGATTCAGCCGAAGAAGTCTTTATTATAAAAGGAGGGAGATGCCTCGCCCCTGCTGATGTATGGATATATTGAGGCCGAGAGCTTCTTTTACGGGAACACCTCATACACGAGCAGACAGATGAACAGGGTACAGTTGTTCATAACTCACCATGGTCCTCAGACATCTCAAGACGAACACTGAAGAGAGAATTTTCAGGAGGGAATGTTTATGAGAAAAGGCTATGGGATTTTTCTGCTCTTCGCAGGGATTGTTGTTGTATGCTTGGCGGCAGGCCCGGTGTCTGCCCTCGGCGCTGAAAATTCTAATAAGGTTAATGAGCTTGAGCAAAGGATAAAAGCCCTTGAGGATAAGAGCGATGGTACAGATACGAGTAAGGAGCGTTCTCACAGGCTTCATCCCGTGCACAGCGAGTTCGGCCTTGAGATAACAGGAGGGCTTACCTTTATAGTCCACGGCGTGGCCAACCTGCCGGGGCAGAAGAGAAGCGAGGCCTCCATCTCAGGCGATCTGGCCGTTGAGGGGCCCATCGGCAAGGACGGCATGGCCGTAATTGTCCTGGACGTACAGCGCGGAGTGGGCGTAGAGGGACTGAATCTATTGGCGGCGCCTAACGGCAACCCCACAGGCATTAACGCCGATGTAGAGTCTTTTAACGATATCGGTGTAAAGGTTACCCAGCTCTATTATGAGCATCATCTTTTTGACGGTCTTATTGATATAGCCCTTGGTCAGCTTGATATTACGGGGTATTTTGACGCCAATAACTTCGCCAATGACGAGACGGCGCAGTTCATGGCCAATGTCTTTGTAAATAACTCTTCTATTGAGTTCGGGGGTTCTGATAATTTTTATTCACCTGGCCTCACGTTAACCTTTTCACCGGCAGAGATACTTGGTATAACTGTAGGTGTCTTTGATGGTGACGGTGATTACGCAAGGCCCTTTGACGACCCCTTTGTAATGGCCGAGGCCGATATTCACCTTGCGTTCTCAGGCAGAGAAGGCACGTACAGGCTCTATTACTGGAAGAGGCCCTCGAGGCCAGCGGGAAACCTTGAGTTTCTCGCCGACCCCACGGATACAGACCTTCTGAAGACCGCTAATCAGGGGCTGGGTATAAGCCTTGATCAATACCTCACCGAGCACATCGGGGTATGGCTGAGAGCGGGCACGCAGAGAGAGAGGGTCTCAGAGATGAAGGCCTTTCTTGGCGGCGGTATTTCTTCTTCGTCATGGTTTTTAGGCAGGTTACATGATACTATGGGCCTTGGTTACGGGGTAAACTTCATAGGCAGGGATTATAAAGACTTTAAGCGTAATAGCGCCGGAGGATTTAGTGCCGGTAACGAGCATTACCTTGAGGCCTATTACAATGTCTTTCTTGGCGGGAGCCGCGGCATGGGCTTTCATATTGCCCCGGATTTTCAGTACATTATCAACCGCGGAGGCGATAGAAGTACTAAAAACGCCTTTATATACGGTTTGAGGCTTCAGGCGGATTTTTAACGGGGGCGATAGGGAACTGATACCTCTCTTGCGCACCTGGGATAGAGACAGCTAATAATAAAAAAGGAGGTAAAAAAAGATGGAGAGGTTTTTTGAGAGAGACTTTGTGATGAATACCCTGCTGCCGGCTGTTGTGCTTATGGCCGTGGCCTTTGCCATGGTTGTAGTAGTATTCGGTATGGAGAATGTCGTAGCCGGCGTCCATGATATGTTCCATGATTTCCGCCACACCATCGGCATGCCCTGTCACTGAGGCGGCTCTGGGGCGGATTAATTAAAAGACGAAGTGCTATTGCTGTAATCATAAGGAGAACACGATGAATCCGGGATTTAATACATGGAAGGACGGCTTATTCCTATGCCTGCTCGCAGGCGCTCTCTGGGGTATGGTATCTCTTCTTGTAAATACATTTACAGGGGCCTTTACGCTTGAGGCCAGCCTTGTGCATGATCTGGTCACCTTTACTCTCGGCGGAGCTTTATTCGGCCTTGTTACAGGCGGTCTCTTGAGCGTCTTGCAGAGTTTTATGCCGGGCCGGGGGCTTACGAAGAAGGCTGTAATGGTATCTGTTGTTATCTGGCTGGCGCTTAACGGAGCGGGTTTTGTGCTTAGCGTATTAAGTCCGATAAGGTACCACTTTGAGGCCGGACAGAGTCTTCAGGGGCTTTTCCTTGCCGCTATACTGGGGATTATCCTCGGTACCTTTTGGAAGATGGGGCTTAAGGCCGGAAGGGCCGAAGCAGGGGCCTGATAAGAGCCTCTTGGAAATGAAGGGCTCTGGGCAAGAGTTGGGGGAGTGGATTAAGAGGGGGGGGATTTCTTATCGCATCGGTGATTATTTTTGAAAGGTAAAGGGAGGCTTAGAAGAGGTTTTACGACTGGGACAAGCGCCGCCGCCGGGGCAAAGGCAGCGGCGCTTGCGCTTTTCGGGCTGAGGCCTTTCTCAGACCGTCCCGCGGGAAAGGTATCTGTAACACTGCCTGACGGCGGAGCCATCACTATCAAGGTAAGAGACCTCAGGGTTACAGAAGGGCTTGCCTCGGCTACTGTTATTAAAGACGCAGGTGATGATCCCGATGTTACAGATAAAGCCGAGATAATCACCACCGTAGAGTTTTTGAGTAATACCGCTTCATCCACTACCCCCACAATTCGGATAAAAGGCGGCCCTGGCGTGGGCCTTGTTACAAGGCCGGGGCTGAAGGTCCCCGTAGGGGAGCCTGCCATAAACCCCGTGCCCGCAGCCATGATAAGAACAGCCGTACTTGAGGCCGCAGAGGCCGCAGGTATTACCCCGGCTGTTGTTGTCACGGTTACCGTGCCGAGAGGCGAGCTTATAGCAAAAAAGACCATGAACGCCCGCCTCGGCATCATGGGCGGTATCTCTATACTCGGCACCTCGGGTATCGTGGAGCCCATGTCGCTTGAGGCATATAAGGATTCCATCTCATGCGCCGTGGATGTTGCCGTGGCATCAGGCTGCGAAGAGGTGGTCTTTTCCACGGGCAGGAGCAGCGAGAAGGTCGCGGCCGCCGGGCTTGATCTCCTTCCCCAGGCATTTATTACTACAGGCGACCACATGGGTTTTGCCATTAGGTGCGCCGGCAGAAAATCTGAGATTAAGAGTATTATCGTAGCCGGCCAGTTCGGTAAGTTTACAAAACTCGCCTCAGGCTGGGGCGATACGCATTGCGCGAGGTCTTCGGTGGATATGGAGTTTATCGCAGAGGCCGCAAGAAAAGAGGGCCTTGGCGATGATATTATCTCACAGATGCGCGGCGCGAATACTGCAAGAGAGATTTTTTTTATACTGAAAGACATAGGCGATACAAGGGTCTTACAGGCCATTACGGAGATGGTGCGCGGTAACTGCCGCGAGATGTGCGGTAAAGGTAAGGCCCTGCGCGCTATCCTCGTTGGGTACGAGGCCGATGTGGTCTGTAGTATTTAACCGGGGCTTTTACAGCGAAGAGGTCGTACTCTATGATATATGTTATCGGTCTGGGGCTCGAAGGTGTTGAGAGTTTATCTGGTAAGGCCCTGCGGATAATAAAAAAATCCGGCCTTATAGCAGGCGGTCGGCGTCACCTTGAGGGCCTTGCGGATGTGGCAGAGGTTGCGGGCGAGAGGTTTGCCATTACCTCGGATTTGGCTGCCCTTGAGGGCTGCATAAGAGGATTTAGCTTAAAAAATAAACGCTCCACTGTTACGGTACTTGCTACAGGAGACCCCCTTCTGTACGGTATAGGCAATTTTATTATAAGGCGTTTTGGTAAGGCACGTGTAAGGATAATTCCAGGAGTAAGCGTTATTCAAGAGGCCTTTGCGCGAATTAAGGAGAGCTCGGCGGGGCTGAAGGTACAGAGCCTCCACGGCAGGCACTTAGAGTATGATGAGCTCTGCCGTAATATCTCCTCTAACCCCTCTCTGGCCCTCTTTACGGACAGCCGCAATACCCCTGATGTGGTGGCTGGCGGTCTTCTTAAGGCCGGTCTCGGCGGAGTAAAGGTTCATGTCTGCGAGGCGCTGGGTTATACCGAAGAAAAAATCCGCAGCGGCTCTCTTAAGAGCATGGCAAGAGAAAAATTCACCCATCCCCTTAGTGTAATGATATTTATAAGAGAGAAAAGCCCGGCACCTGGCGGCGAGGATAGCTTTCCCATTGGCATGGATGACGAATTATTTACTCATTCCGCAAATATGATTACAAAGGCCGAGATACGGGCCGTTTCCTTATCCAAGCTCGCCCCCTTGCCAACAGACGTTATCTGGGATATCGGTTCCTGCACGGGCTCTGTTGCCATAGAGGCGGCCCGCCTCGCGCCTTCCGGCAAGGTCTACGCCGTGGAGAAGAACAAAAAACGGGTTAAGGATATAACGGAGAACATCTCCCGCTTTAAGGCCGCTAATGTTCAGGTGATTACAGGCGAGGCCCCGGCCTGCCTTAAGGGCTTACCGAAGCCTGACGCCGTATTTATCGGCGGCGGCGGCGCGGGAATTGTAAAGATATTAAGCAACGTCTTTAGAAGGCTGAGGGCAGAGGGGGTTATTGTGGTAAACGCAGTTACCATGGAGACAGCGGCTCGAGCGCTGGAGTTTTTTAAAAAGAAGGGCATGAGGCCCGAGCTTGTTCAGCTCAGCCTTACGCGCGGTAAAGAGATAGCAGGGCTGAGTATTTTATCGGCCTGTAACCCTGTCTTTATTATAAAGGGGATAAAGGCTTGAGCGCGGCGAGATTTTACGGCCTCGGCGTAGGCCCGGGAGACCCCGAACTAATTACCTTAAAGGCCCTTCGGGTCATAAAAGAGTGTCCTGTCTTGGCCGTACCCGTATCGGCGAAGGGCGGAGGCGGCGATGGCACAATAGCGCTTGAGATAATAAAAAAAGCATTGCCCGAGTCTGGTGATAAAGATATACTGAGGCTTCGCTTTTCCATGACAAAAGATGAGGCCCTTCTTGAAAAATCCCGGCGCGAGGCCGCGGTGGAGGTAGCCGCAAAGCTCGCCGAGGGTAAGGACGTCTCTTTTCTAACCCTCGGCGACCCTATGCTCTACTCTACATTCGCTTTTTTAATACCCCTTGTAAGGGGTATTATCCCTGATGTTACCGTATCAGTGGTCCCGGGTATTACTTCTGTAAGTGCTGCGGCAGCGCGGGTTGCGTGGCCGCTGGTGCAGGCCGAGGAAAAGCTTCTTATCGCCCCGGCGTTTTATAGCCTCCAAGACCTTGAGCAGTGGGTGGAGTCCTTTGATACGGTAGTACTCATGAAGGTGAAGAGCAGGTTAAGAGAGTTGAAGGATTTTTTATTAACTCGTGATAAGGGGCAAAAAAGCGCACTTAGCGCCCTATTCGTGGAACGGGCCGGCTGGGATGGGATGGAGGTCGTTGCCGAGCTGAGAGACCTTGACCTTACAAAGGGCGCGGGATATCTCTCCATGGTTATATTAAAAAAAAGTTTTTCTTAAAAATTGTCTTTTAGTAGCGCTCCTGGTTTTTAACTTATGGTGTTCTTATGGCCGATGATGTAAAAATTTTTTTTGTAGGAGCAGGTCCAGGAGACCCGGAGCTCCTTACCGTTAAGGGCAGGAGGCTCCTTACCGAGGCGGATATCGTCGTATACGCAGGATCGCTTGTGGCTAAAGAGCTGCTCTCTTACTGTCGTGCAGAGGCCGTAGTCTATAACAGCGCATCCATGAACCTCGGTGAGATTACAGAGGTTATGATAAAAGGGGCAAGGGCCGGTAAGCTTGTAGTAAGGCTACATACGGGGGATACCGCCTTTTACAGCGCCATGCGCGAGCAGGCGGCTATCCTTAGCGCCGAGGGGCTCTCATTTTCCGTGGTGCCGGGTGTAAGCTCGGCCTCCGGGGCGGCGGCAAGCCTTCGTAGAGAGCTTACCGTCCCCGGTGAGACGCAGACCGTAATCTTTACAAGGCTTGCCGGCAGGACCCCTGTGCCGGAAAAAGAGGCCCTGCACCTTCTTGCCTCTCACAGGGCTACGATGTGTATATTCTTAAGCGCAGCCATGATAGACAAGGTCGTCCTTGAGCTTACCAAAGGCGGCTGCCCCGTTGATACTCCCGTTGCCGTTGTATACAGGGCGACATGGCCTGATGAGCTGAAGATTACCGGCACGCTTCCCGATATCGCAGAGAAGGTGCGCGCCGCAGGAATTACAAAACACGCCATGGTCATAGTGGGAAAGGCCACGGGAGGCATAGGCGACGGAGAAAAATCACTCTTATATGACGCCGGTTTCAGCCACGGCTGCAGGGACGCATGAACCTTACGCTGACTATTGTCTATATGATAGTTGTCTTAATTGTCTCCGTTGTAAAGACCTCTGATGGAGTTGAGACCTTCGCAGGCATGGACAAGGTTCTGCATTTTCTTCTTTACGGACTTATGGGGTTATTATGGATAAGGGTTTTTTTAACGAGAAGGCAGCACAGTTTTGGCGGCGGCAGGCCCAAAGGTGTGGTCCTGAAGGCCGTGGCAATTACTTTTTTGTTCGGTCTTATTATCGAGTTTGTTCAGGGCTTTTTACCGGCAAGGGAGGCCTCTTTATATGACGCCCTTGCCAACGGAGCGGGCGCCCTCTCCGGGGTTCTCCTCTACACTCTTATCAATAGATGCGTTCGTATAAGTTAAGGCGGGGGTGGAGTATGCTGCTTGAAGAGATGACTATGGAGGAGTTCAGCGCGGGGCTCACAAAGACAAAGACACTGGCAGTGCCTTACGGCACCTTAGAGGCCCACGGCAGACACTTGCCCCTTAATACCGATACCCTCACCATGTGCCGTGTACTTGAAGAAGCGGCGCGGGAAGCGGACTTTTTTATCGCACCACCTGTACATTACGGAGTATGCACATCTACGGGACAGCATCCCGGCAGCATAGGCATTACACCGCCGACGCTTAGAAGGGTTACTACGGATATAGTCAATGACGCATACCACAGGGGTCTTAGAAATATCCTCCTTATCTCAGGACACGGAGGAGGCGCCCATGTAGCGGCGATGAAAGAGGCCGCCGAGCTTATGGCCGCCGCTTTACCGGACCTTACCATAGCGGCCCTCTCCATCTACGATGTTATATGGGACGACCTTACCCGCCTTGCCGAGACAGAGAACGATTCACACGCAGGCGAGATGGAGACCTCCGTTATCCTGCACCTTGCACCAAATCTCGTAAAGGGCCGCTCTGCCGAGGAGTACCCCAAACTTTTAAATCCACTTATATACGCTGACAAGCAGAGCCGGTGGCCGGGCGCAGTATGGGGTAACCCCGAGAAGGCAACGGCTGAAAAGGGTAAAGAGCTCTTTACAGCTATGGTGCGTGAGACGCTGGATATTTTAAAAAAGATGGATAAAGCGGGTCTTTAACCACGATCATCCGCCCCGGAATTCCCATGCGAAAAACCTCTCTGAAACCAAGATCAATAATTATCTTTCCCTTTACAAAAAAAGGCTACGCCCTTGGAGAGGCACTTAACTCCCTTGCAGGCACGGTCTCTATATATAGGCCTGCGGAGTTGAAAGAAGGTAAATTCAAGGCCCTTGTCTCTGAGGCCTTCTCATCATCAAGGGCACTTGTCTTTATTGGAGCCGCCGGCATAGCCGTAAGGGCCATCGCGCCGCACCTTCAAGGCAAGGAAAAAGACCCCGCTGTTATCGCCATGGACGAGAAGGGGCGGTTTGTCATAAGCCTTGTCTCAGGCCATCTCGGCGGTGCCAACCGCCTTACTGAAGAGATCGCCCGCCTCTTAAATGCCACACCCGTGGTAACGACGGCAACGGATGTGAACGCACTGCCCTGTATTGAGGACGTGGCCATTGAGTTTAACCTTGCCATAGAAAACGTATCTGCTATTAAGGCCCTTAACTCCGCCATACTCGGCGGCAAGCCCGTTCATATCATAGAAAAAAACCGCAAGCGTCTCGCTGCCATTAAGAGTTTTTTAGTTAAGCGCGCAAGCGGTATCTTTACTTTTGGCAGTGAGTACCGAAAGGGGAGTAAGGCAGTAGCCCTTATCTCAAGCGACCTTAATCTTAAGACTCCTCCCGGGATGTCTGGCCGTACATTAATCCTTCGCCCCAGAGAGTTTGTCGCAGGCGTGGGCTGCAGGCGTGGGACAAGCGGCGAGGATATCGGCAGGACCGTAGACAGCGCCTTTAAGGCGCGCGGAGTATCTCCCCTATGCATAAGAAATATTGCCACCATCGATATAAAAGGCGACGAGGCCGGGCTTCTTGAGTTCGCGGACTCAAGGGGCCTTGAACTTGAGCTATTTACCGCAAAGGAACTTAATACGAGGGCAACGAGGTCATCGAGTTTTGTCCTCTCGGCAACAGGGGCACGCGGAGTATCAGAACCGGCGGCCCTTATATCCGCAGGAGCTAAGAGATTATGGTTAAAGAAACAAAAGAGCGCGAGAGTAACAGTGGCGGCGGCAAGGGTACCCTTTACATCGTAGGCATCGGGCCGGGCAGCCTTAGTGAACTTACGCTGAGGGCTACCGAGGCGCTCCGCGAGTCTCACTGCGTAGTGGGATACACAAGGTACGTGGAGCTTATCGCACCCCTTACCGCAGGTAAAGAGATATACTCAACGGCCATGACAGGAGAGGTGGCGCGCTCTGAAAAAGCCATAGAGCTCGCCGCCGACGGCCGTACCACGGCAATAGTATCATCAGGTGACGCCGGTATATACGCCATGGCAGGCCTTGTACTTGAGATACTTACTTCAGATAAGACAGAGTTAACCCTTAACGACATTAACGTAGAGGTAATACCCGGGGTTCCGGCATTTGTAAGCGCGGCATCGCTTCTTGGCGCGCCCCTTATGCACGACTTTGCCTCCATATCCCTATCCGATATCCTTACCCCATGGGAGGTAATTGAAGAACGGGTCAGAGCCGCGGCACAGGCGGACTTTGTCATAGCACTCTATAATCCCAGAAGCTCCAAGCGTAAAGAAGGTCTTGTAAAGGCCGTTAAGGATATGCTTGAGGTTAAAGCCCCGTCTACTCCTGTGGGAATTGTTAAAAACGCAAGCAGAGAAGGCGAAGAGGTAAGGCTGACAACCCTTGGAAAACTTCCTGGTTTTTTCGAGGAGATAGATATGCTTACTATCATTATCATCGGCAATAAGTCTACCTCTGTAAAAGACGGCCGCATGATAACGCCAAGAGGATATAAAAACATCTAACCTTCCTTACTTTCTTTTGGAAAAAAGAAAGTAAGACAAAGAAAACCAATGGCCCGCGTCTAAACTGGTTTTTTTCTTAGCACCGCGGCTACGAGATGCCTTTGTCTCAACTGACACCTATAAAAAAGAAACCAAGACAAAGAAAACCAATGGCCCGCGTCTAAACTGGTTTTTTTCTTAGCACCGCGGCTACGAGATGCCTTTGTCTCAACTGACACCTATAAAAAAGAAACCAGGACAAAGAAAACCAATGGCCCGCGTTTACACTTGTTTACTTGTTAGCACCGCGGCATCGCTACCCACTAAAAAAACTTATTGAGATTTTTATGAAACTTAAGAGGGCTGTTATTATCGTCATAGACGGACTCGGGGTAGGGGCTCTTCCTGATGCCGCAAGTTACGGCGACACAGGCAGCCATACCCTTGATAATACGGCTAAAGCCCTTGGCAAGCTCCATCTTCCGAACTTCGCGGCCCTTGGTCTCGGCTGTATCGAAGGCGTAACTGAGATTCAAAAAGCCGCCTCCCCCCAAGGGTCCTACGGACGCATGGCAGAGGCCTCGCCGGGAAAAGACAGCATTACAGGACACTGGGAGATGGCCGGTTTAATACTTGATAAACCTTTCCCTACATTCCCCGATGGTTTTCCAGCGAAGATGCTCCATGAGTTTACTGAGGTTACGGGCAAGGGCTGGCTATGGGGCAAGACTGCTTCAGGTACGGAGATTATAAACAGATTGGGGCCGGAGCATCTGGCTACCGGCAGGCTTATTGTCTACACCTCGGCAGACAGTGTCTTTCAGATAGCTGCCCATGAGGATGCGATCTCTATTACGGAGCTTTATGAAGTGTGTAAAAAGACGCGCGCTTTTCTTGACAATTATAACGTACAGAGAGTTATAGCAAGGCCCTTTACTGGAAAGGCAGGTGCCTTTACACGTACCTATGAGAGGAGGGATTTTTCTATCCTTCCGCCTGAGGTCACTCTACTTGAGAGGTTCGTGAATGCGGGTATCTCTGTTACGGGTATAGGTAAGATTGGTGACATCTTTGCTCACAGGGGGCTTTCAAAAGAGGTGCATACAGAGGGTGATATGGATGGTCTGGAGATGACCATGGATGCGGTAAAGAATGCGGGCGCAGACGTAAGCCCCACCCTTGTATTTACTAATCTTGTAGACTTTGATATGAGGTACGGACACAGGCGTGACGCCGCGGGATGTGCCCGCGCGCTTAAGGCCATAGATGCCAGATTGGCGGAGCTTATGGCTCTGCTTGGACCTGAAGATATTCTCATTATAACAGGGGATCACGGCTGCGACCCCACGACTCCATCTACTGACCACTCCCGTGAGTACGTGCCGCTTCTGGTTTACGGCCCTTCCTTAAAGTGCGGAGTAGACCTCGGTACAAGAAAAACCTTTGCCGACCTTGGCGCTACACTTTGCGATGCATTCGGTCTTAGGCGAGGCGGCGCGGGTACCTCTTTTTTACTATCCTTAACGGGCTAAGGTTTATCGGTTCCAGCGGAGGTCCGGCTTTTACCTTGACTGAGGGGGGGAAATACCATACAATTTATCTGAAAATTAAATATTTTATCTCCGAGCCCTTCTTCTTCTAAGGCTTTTTAAAAAAGCTAAGGAGGCTGGGCCGTTCAGGGTATGGTCTGGAAACGGACATGCCTCCCCACTTGGAAAGGAGAGCCTGCTTTAACCGGCCTTTCCGTGGCCGGTTTTTTTTGTGGGAAAATGCCGAATAACATATGAGTCTTCTCCGGAGAGTTTCTCTTGCGGGGCCTTTAATTTGTTACGGTTTATTACCCTCCGGCAGGTCTTTAAAGTTTATGATAAAAAAAATATCTTTTGTACTTCTTACCGCAGTTCTTTTCTTTATATCCTCTTTAGAAAAGCCGGCGTGTGCAGGCGGCGGAGAGGTTATTACCGTTGCCGCAGCAAGCAGCTTTTCCTTTGCTCTTAAAGAAATCGCCGAGGCTTTTTCACGCGGTAATCACACAGCCGTAAAGCTCGTCTTCGGATCATCAGGTATTCTGGCAAGACAGATAGAGCGCGGCGCGCCCTTTGATGTCTTTATCTCCGCTAATAAAATTTTTATAGATGATCTCGTAAGGCACGGATCTGTGTCCGGCGGCTCAGTGCGGGCTTTTGCCGATGGTGCCATAGTCCTGGCCATGCTTAGAGGTTATAGTAATGATCTAAGAGGGCTCGAGGATTTAACCGGTAAAGATATAGGAAGGGTGGCCATAGCCAACCCTCTTCACGCGCCTTATGGCAGGGCCGCCGTAGAGGCGCTGAAAAGTGCGGGGGTATGGGAAGGTGTGAGGACAAAACTCGTTTACGGTGAGAACGTAAGACAGACTCTGCAGTTCGTGGAGAGCGGTAATGTGGATGCCGGTATCATAGCCCTCTCTGTGGCAAAGCGTGAGGGGATAAGAATTGTACCCTTAGACAGGGCCCTTCATAAACCTATCCTGCAGAGCGTCGCGGTTGTAGGCACGACGGTACACAAAAATGCCGCAGAGAAATTTATTCGCTATCTTACAGGAGATGCGGCCATCTCTATACTTAAAAAATATGGTTTTACGAGACCCTAAGCCAAAAAAAAATCAGGCAGTGATAGGTCAATTATGAATTTATTTCCACTTTACCTTACCATTAAGGTCTCTATAACGGCTACGGTCTTTGTGGCTTTTATCGGCCTTTGTCTTGCTTTGTTACTTGCGAAGAAGAATTTTGTTGGTAAGAATGTACTTGATGTTCTTATAATGCAGCCTCTTGTCCTGCCGCCTACCGTACTGGGTTATTATCTATTGACTCTCCTTGGCCGCTCGTCTTTTATTGGTTCTTTTTTCTCAGAGACCCTCGGTGTTGAGCTAATTTTTACGTGGAAAGGGGCTGTAATTGCGGCTGTAATATCAGCGCTGCCGCTCTTTGTGAAACCAACGAGGGCCGCTATTGAGGGCGTGGGCCGTGAGTACGAGGACGCCGCAAGGATACTTGGAAAGACGGAGTCGCAGGTCTTTCGCACCATTACGCTGCCCCTTGCCTGGCGCGGTATTGCCGCAGGTACGGTTATGGCCTTTGCGCGTGCCACAGGAGAGTTCGGTGCCACCCTGATGGTGGCAGGCAACATCCCGGGTCTTACAAGGACCATGCCCCTTGCCATTTACGATGCCGTGCAGATGGGTGATAGTCACATGGCCAATATCCTTGTCTTGATAGTAACGCTTTTTTCTTTTGTTGTTCTTTACATAGCGGGCATTTTTACAAAAGGCAGGTTTTAAGTATTTTAGTTCTAAGCTAGGGTATTAAGTTTTTGCGTAGCAGTTGTACTTATAAAAAAACAAGTGTAGATACGGGCCATGGGTTTTCTTTATCTTACTTTCTTTTTTCCAAAAGAAAGTAAGGAATTATCATTTGAGTTATGTTGTCTTTGCGCAGCCACTATATTTATGGAACATTGTGTTTAGGAACGGGCTATTGGTTTTCTTTATCTTACTTTCTTTTTTCCAAAAGAAAGTAAGGAAGGTTTTTTGAATGAGTCTTAACTTAAGTTTAAAAAAATCTTTCAAGGACTTCTCTCTTGATGTCTCTTTCTCCATGGGCGAGGACTTGAACGTGCTCTTCGGTCCTTCGGGGGCAGGCAAGAGCCTTATCTTAAAACTTATCTCCGGCATTGAGCATCCTGACGGGGGTCTTGTAGAGATAGCCGGTGCTCCTGTCTTTGATTCATCAGCGGGCATTAACGTACCTGTAAGAAAGCGGCGGGTAGGTCATCTTTTTCAGGACTACGCTCTTTTTCCTCATATGAGTGTATATGATAATATCGCTTACGGCGTTTCGGAGCAAGGCAGGGAAGCCCGTACCGCTCTTGTTGGAGAGCTTCTTGAGATTATGCGTCTTAAGGGCCTTGACAAAAGATTCCCTCATGAGTTATCGGGAGGTCAGAAGCAGCGCGCCGCCCTTGCCCGTACCCTTGCCACCTCGCCTCGTATACTTCTTCTTGATGAGCCTTTCTCTGCTCTTGATTATCAGGTGCGAGAAAAACTCCGCCGTGACCTTAAACTTATCCACGAGCGTTTTCCCATAACCATTATAATGGTTACTCATGACCTTGAGGAGGCCTTTATGATGGGCAGCTCCATCGCCGTGATAAATGACGGCTCTGTGGAGCAGTTCGGAAGCAGTGAGGATGTTTTTTACCGCCCTGCTACGCGTAATGTGGCACGTTTTGTGGGGACAAGGAATATCTTTTCCGGCTCTGTTGTATACTCTTCGGAGCATGAAGTAAGGCTCTGCAGCGAGTCTACTGGAGAGCTTCGGGTTTTACAGGTATCTGCAGAGCCGCAGAGACTTAAAGAGGGCAAAAAAGTCTCTTTCTGCATAAGGCCGGAGGAGATACCTGTAGTAAGAAAAGGCAGGGCTATGGAGCACGGCAGGGGGGCCAATGTTTTGGAGGGCCGAATTGTATCCCTTACAGGCAGAGGCACTACGCACAGCATCTTCGTGGATACGGGAAAGAGTATCCTTAAGGTAGAGCTGCCAAACTTTGTCATGCGGGATTTAGACCTTGCCGAGGGCCATGATATCAGTTTATTATTAAAGAAGGAGAGTATCTGGATAATCCCTTAGGGCGTTTTTATGGTGATGGAAGAAAAACTGAAAAATACAGACGCAGGTCCATACGCGGCCTCCCCCTCTGAGAGGAGGCTGAAGAAGAGGCTTGCTGTCTCCATAGCCCTTACGGGGATTATATTCTTTGTGGAGCTTGTGGGCGGATATCTTACGAGCAGTCTGGCCCTCATGACGGATGCGGCTCACGTGTTCATGGACGTATTTGCCCTGGGCCTTACCTTATCGGCCATATACATCTCCGAGCTTGCGCCTACGGAAAAAAGGACATACGGGCTTCACAGAGTGGAGGTCTTTGTTGCTTTTGTCAACAGTTTCACCCTTCTTATCGTAACTCTTTTTGTCTTTTACAGCGCCTATAAGAGGATACTCCATCCCATAGAGGTGGAGGGCCTTGGTATGTTCATCATCGCTGTGGTAGGCCTTGTCGTGAACCTTATCGTGGCCATGTGGCTCGCCCCTCTTTCGTCCACTGATATGAATATAAAGAGCGCCTTCTTGCACGTTGCAGGTGACGCCGCGGCTTCTGTGGGTGTCATTATTGCCGCTGTTATTATTTACTTCACGGGCTGGAGTACCGTAGACCCCCTTATAAGCATATCCATCTGCGTGGTTCTGCTCTTTGGTATCGCGCGAATTCTCAGGGATTCATCAAATATACTCCTTGAGGGGGTGCCCCCTGATGTGGATATCGCAAAGGTAGTCCTTGATATGACCGGTACACAAGGAGTAGACTCGGTGCATGACCTTCATATCTGGAGCATATGTCATAACGTATATGCCATGAGCGCCCATATAGATATAATAAAGGATGAGAGGTGGCGGATGGGTGAGATTTACAAGGAACTCAATGAAAATCTTGCCCGTGACCATCATATATTTTATACTACCTTACAGGCAGAGTGCATAGGCTGCACGAGCCCGGGGTTATTCGGAAGCGTTTCGCACAGGGGCAATGAGCACGGGCACGGGCATCTGCATTGATAATAAGAGCGTCGCTTTAAAAAAATAAACTTAGAAGGGGTGGGATTATGCCAGGACCAGAGAGGCTTGAGGTCTCGGAGTTAGCAGAGCTTTTTGACGCTTCGGAGTTTTCTTTTGAGAGTACGGTAGACCTGCCGTCTCTGCACGAGATAATCGGGCAGGAGAGGGCCATACGCTCCATAGAGTTCGGCCTCGGCATACGTAATTCCTCTTACAATATATTTGTCCTCGGCGAGGGCGGCACAGGCAAGCACACTACCGTAATGGATTTTATTAAGAAGAAGGCTGCCGAGGAAACCTGCCCCGATGACTGGTGTTATGTCCATAATTTTATCTCACCCGACACTCCCATGGCCATAAGGCTGCCTCCGGGGAAGGGCCATTTTTTTGTAGAGGAGATGAACGGGCTCATAGCTTCTCTTAAGAGGGATATCCCCCGTGTCTTTGAGACAAAAGACTATGAGAGCCATAGAGACGAGATACTCGACGGACAGCAGGAGAGTACGAAGGCAATATTCTCAAGGCTTGAAAAAACCGCCCTTGAGCATGGACTGATACTTCGTAAAAGCTCATCTGGCCTTGCGATGGTCCCGGCAAGAGACGGCAAACCCATGAAGCAGGAGGTCTTTGATAAACTTCCCGCTGAGGAGCGGGCAAAGGTAGAGAGTAACCTGAAACTCCTGCAGGATAAGCTCTCGGCGGCCATCCGTGAGGCAAAGAAGATTGAGAAGGATACAAGGGAGAGGATTGCCGCCCTTGACAGGGAGATGGTGCAGTATGTTGTTAACCCAATAATAAATGAGCTCCTTGAAAAATTCGATGGCTTTGAGAAAGTGGTGGAGTATCTTGGCCGCGTGAAGGCCCATATATTCGCTAACCTTGACGACTTCAAGCCCGGCGAGCCCATGCCCCTTGCCATAGGCGGGCTGAATCTGCAGCAGAAGCAGGAGCCGCCTTATGAGAGGTACAGGGTTAACCTTATAGTTAATAACAGCGAGACCGAGGGCGCGCCCGTGGTCTTTGATTCAAACCCCACGTATTATAATCTCTTCGGGCGTATCGAGTACAGGGTCCAGCTTGGTGTGGCATCAACGGATTTTACCATGATCAAGGGAGGCTCCATTCACAAGGCCAACGGAGGTTATCTTGTGGTAAATGCCCTTGACGTCTTAAAGAATATATTTGTTTATGATTCCATCAAGCGGATGATAAAGAACCGCGAGGTGAAGATTGAGGATGTCTGGGAGCAGTACAAGGTTGTCTCTACCTCTACGCTTAAACCTGAGGCCATTCCAGTTGATATAAAGTTCGTCCTTGTCGGTGACCCATTTTTGTATTATCTCCTCTATAGTCAGGACAGGGAGTATAGAAAACTCTTCAAGGTAAAGGCCGACTTTGAGAGCACCATGAAACGGGACAGGGATAACTCCGAGAAGTACGCTTATTTTATCTCGGCCTGCTGCGGCAAAGACTCTCTTGTGCCCTTTGACAGAACAGGCGTTGCCCGTGTGGTGGAGTACGGCTCACGGCTTGCCGGGCAGAAGAACAAACTCTCGACGCGTTTTAATGATATACAGAACCTTGTCGAAGAGGCAAGTTACTGGGCCGGGGCCGATGGGGCAGAGCTTGTCACAGGGGAGTACGTGGAGCGTGCCCTTACAGAAAAAGTCTACAGGCATTCGCGTATAGAGGACCGTCTCCGTGAATACATTGAGGAAGACACCATCATGGTGCAGACCGAGGGCGTGGCGGTAGGTCAGATTAACGGCCTTGCCGTTCTTAGCCTCGGTGATTACACCTTTGGAAAACCATCGCGCATAACTGCACGCACATACATGGGTGATACCGGTGTTGTTAATATAGAGCGAGAGGCCAAGATGAGCGGCCGCATTCATAATAAGGCCCATATGATACTGAAGAGTTTTCTTGGCGCGCGTTTTGCCAGGGGCTTTCCCCTTACGCTCTCTGCCTCGGTATGTTTTGAGCAGCTCTATGAGGGCATAGAGGGCGATAGCGCCACATGCGCTGAAATCTACGCGTTGATATCGAGCCTCTCTGAGATCCCCATCAAGCAGGGCCTTGCCATCACCGGCTCCATGAACCAGAAAGGCGAGGTTCAGCCCATAGGCGGGGTGAATGAGAAGATAGAGGGATTTTTTGATGTATGTCTGGCAAAGGGCCTTACAGGTGAGCAGGGTGTAATAATCCCGGGGCGTAATGTACGAAATCTGATGTTAAAGAAAGATGTGCGTGATGCCGTGGAGAAAGGACAATTCTCCATTTACTCCATAGGCGACATCAATGACGGCATAGAGATACTTACAGGTAAGACAGCTGGAATACGCGGCGCCGATGGAAAGTACCCTGCCGGTACCGTGAACCGCAAGGTAGAGGACAAGCTGCGTGAGCTCGCAAAGGGCTACAAGGCCTTTGGGCGGCCCAAACCCGCGAGAAAAAAAGCAAAGACGGAGAATAACGATGATAATAACAACGGTGAAGATAAGAAGGTGTAATCCAATGCCTCTGTATTTGTCATGCTGATTAACGAGATTTTTTTCAGCCTTCAGGGCGAGTCCACCTTTACCGGGCTTCCATGTGTCTTTGTACGCCTCGCGGGGTGTAATCTCGAGTGCTCCTGGTGCGATACCGCCTATGCCCGAACAGAGGAGGGCGCTGTAGATAAAAGCGTGGATGAGGTAGTAGAGGAAGTTGAAAAATTTCCACGGGGCCTTATTGAGATCTCCGGCGGGGAGCCTCTTTTGCAAAGTGATACGGCAGCCTTTGCGGGCCGCCTCCTTGATTCATTTGATACCGTGCTCCTTGAGACCAACGGTAGCATTGATATAAGCCGCGTCCCTGACGGGGTAGTAAGGGTAGTGGATGTGAAATGCCCCTCAAGCGGGGCCTCAGATAGTTTTCACATGGAGAACCTTAATCGCCTCAGCCCCAATGATGAAGTGAAGTTTGTAATCGGCGATAGGGCGGATTATGAGTTTGCCGTGGACTTTATCACCTCTCATCATTTATTCCTTCCCGGGCCCGATAAAATTCTCTTCTCTCCCGTCAACGGAAACCTTCAGCCAAAGACCCTTGCTGAGTGGGTCCTTGAGGATAGGCTTGCCGTCAGGTTTCAGCTTCAGCTTCATGCCCGTATCTGGCCCGGCGAGAAGGGCAGGTAGAGGCGGTCTGTGTTAATACTCCTTAAGCTTGCGGCCCTTTTTTATCTTCTTGATGTCCTTGTTATCCTCACGGGGCGCACGGGAAAATGCCGCCTAACGGGACGCATCTCAACGGGACTTATCTCCCTTGGCTTTATCGCGCAGACCATAGCCCTAATACTAAGGATGATCGCCACAGGCCACGTGCCCATGGCCTCTATGTTCGAGACCCTTATCTTTTACTCCTGGTGCACCGTCCTTGTAACCATCATCGTAATCCTCAGGTACAGAGAGCGTGCGCCGGGCCTTATTACACTTCCCGTATCAATACTCGCCCTTGTCTTTGCCCTCTCAAGGTACGAGGCCGGCCGTCCCCTTAACCTTATACTCCGCACCCGATGGTTCGAGTCTCACGTGACCTTATCCTTTGCGGCCTACGCCTTATTTACGCTGGCCTTTGCCGGGGCGGTATTGTATTTATATTACTCTCTGAGAGCAGGTGGTGCAGATAGGAATACTCTAAGAAAATACGAGGATATTGCAGGTAAGGGCGTGCTATGGGGTTTTTTATTATTCTCAGGGGCCATGATATCAGGGGCTGTCTGGGGGTATTTGGCCTGGGGCGCGTATTGGCTCTGGGAGCCGAAGAGCATCTGGAGTTTTATTTTGTGGTTCTATTACGCTGGGGCCATGCACGCGTGGTACATAAGAAAGTGGCGCGGCAGGGGGCTATCCGTGGCCACGATAATCGGGTTTGGACTTCTGCTCTTTACCTATCTTGGCGTAAGCCTCCTGATGAAGAGCAGTCATATGTTCTGAGGGGGGCAAGCTTAAAAGATAGAAAGGCAAGGCGAGGTTTTTCGTAGGTTGGGTTGGTTTTTTCAACTAAACGATATTGGTATTGCTTATCAAAATTGTTGGGTTTCGCTTCGCTCTACCCAACCTACAAGGCTGGGCTTGCTCTCTGATATTTACAGTAAGGTGAGGCAAGCGTTTCATTGTGCAAAAATTCTTAAAATATTTCTATGCTTAAGATTATAGTATATACTTATTTACGGGTCAAAATAGGATAGAGAGGCTCTTCTATGGGTGGGGGTAAGGAGAGAGAAGGCGGGAGGTCTCTCTCCTTACAGAGGTGTTTTTTTTACAACAATAGCCTTGTAGGATGGGTGAAGTGAAGCGCAACCCATCAAAAGAATAAATGGGGACAACTTAGCAAAAAAAGAAAAAAAGGGGACAGATTTATTTTTCTTTTGCCCCCCCTGAACTTAAAACCGCACCTTAAGAAGGTCAAGTGACTCTACTGTCTCGTATGTCTGTGTCTTCTTATCGAATGTGGATGAGCTCTTTACCGTTGGCATCTTGAGGCTGAATTTTCCCCCTTCTATCTCGCCAAAACCTCTGTCCTGCACGGCCTCGCTTGTGACAAGTCCGTAGGCAGTGCCAAGGAGAATGCCGGCGCCAATGCCTGTGGGTATGTAGCCGAGATTACCGCTTGTATCGGTAAGCAGAACCACAGCTCCGGAGACGAGTCCTCCGATTACTCCGCCGTAGATCGCGCTCCTCACGGTATGGGCAAGAGAGTCCTCTGCCATGGCCTTTGAACCTGTGAGGCAGAAGGTGATTAGCAGGAAGGCTAAAAAAGTTTTTTTAAATAGATTCATTTCAGCACCTCATGTTTTTTGTGGTTAATAAAATAAGTTCTCAAAGAGTGTTCTTTTATCACTTAAAAAACTTAAAGCTCAGTTCTTCGGCACTTGGGCTTTAGCAGCCCTCTTTTTTCCACCAGATTATCGCCGACTTCTTATGTATCTTCGAGATAAGCCGCCCGTTACTGGTGACAAGTTTTTTGCTTAGAAAATCTTTTAAGGTCTCATCGTGCTCGGCGGTAACTATACACATGTGCTCTTTCCAGAACTCCAGGGCCTCATCCATAGATGTAAATGGCTGGTCAAAGTCATACTCCACTACTCGTACGTTGGCGAATATACCCATGGCGTGCAGGGCATCGTATGTGGCGATGTAGTCCTTTCGCGGGCCGAACTTCCTGTTAAAGACAAGGGGGTAGAGCTCTTTATAGTAGAACTTGTCTGCCCCGGGGTCTGCGCTCTCGATGATAAAGACGTATTTTCCTGCCGCCTCATCAGCCTCTTTTAGAAAATCTCTACGGCCTTTTAACAGCCCCGGTACGTTGGCGCAGATTATTACGTCATGGGGCTCTGTTGCGCCTGCCTCCCAGGTCGCGGTAATGGTCTTGAGGTTTGCGAGTCCTTCTTTTTTAATATCATTGTCCAGTATAGCTATCATGGGCGGAGCCGGGTCAAGGGCGGTGACTTTTTTTCCGGCCCTTGCAAGGGGCAGGGCAAGGCTGCCGCAGCCTGAACCAACGTCCAGAAAAGACTCTGCGCCCGCTGCGTGAGAGAGGATAAATGGGGCTACCGTAGAGGGAAAGGTAGATCCGGCCAGCCCTTCTTTATACCACTTCGCCTTAAGGGTATTCCAGAAACCGGGCCTGTCGTGGAAGGTATCCTCGTCCTTATCTGCCACCGTTATTCCCTCCCTTATCTTTGTGGTTGATCATATCATTGCTCTCTTGAATTATTTTTATGGGCGATGTAATAAGGCGCTCCAGCTTGCCCAAAATGCCTTTTTGCATATTTTTTATCATAGCAGGCTCTACATCCGGTTTTGTAAGAGGCCCATTTATATTGTAATAGAGGCTAAGGGAACTTTTTTCATCTCCTCCCATTATCCATCCTACAAGGGGTATACTTGTGACAAGTTTATCTATGGTTACAAAGGGGTGAACGCCTAATGTGGCGTTGATTGTGCTTTTTGTGCTGTCTATATCCATGACGGCGCTCATCTTCATGGAGTCGCTCTCAAATAGCAGGTTATCAGTTGAGAAAATTCCATCCGTAATATTTACGTCAGCCTTAAGGCTCTTGTAAGGAAGTCCTTTTTTAAATAGCTCATCTATGGAAATTATATTTACTATGGAGAAAATCTTGCTGATGACAGGAAACTTCCACATGCGTCCCCGCTCGGCCTTGAAGAACCCGTTGCCGTTCAGGCACCTGGTAAAGTGCGCCTCGCCGCGCGCGCATCGTATCTTTATATCTCCGTAGAGGGTTCCGGTGAGCATCTCTTTGGTGGCGCCGAGGCGGTCGAGGGCATCTTTAAGGTGTATTCCGCTGATCTCAGCCGATGCCTCGAAGAGTTCCGGGCTCTTATCTGCTCTGTAAAATACCGTCGTTCCTGTTACGGTTCCGCCCTCGGTGAGAAAGACGATGGGATCGAGGCTAATGGTCTCGGGACGAAAGAGGGTTACAGCCTTGAAGTCACGTATTTCTTCATCGAATATGCGGCCTTTTGCAATGCTGATCTTACCTGAACCGCTGAGGGTTGCTCTCTTTGAGGTGTCTTTCTTTTTTATAATCCCCAGTGAGCGCATCTTTAATAGCCAGGCTTTTAGCCCATCATCTTCTCCATCGCCCCATATGTCATTGGTCTCAAGCATATTGGAAGAGAGGTTGAAGGTGATACCTGTTTTTGATATGGAGTTTATATCAAGCGATCCGTAGATGTCGCTCTCTCCAAATTTAAGCTCCGGTATATTAAGCTTCGCCTTGTCATCATCAAAGTTCATGGAAAGTTCAAAGGTCTTTATGGGCTCTTTTATAACGGGAGATGAGAACGCAGCGTTTTTTACGGAGATAAGTCCTTTATATGCGGGCCGCTTATCCCCGGGTTTTTTTGATACCTTTAGTATTACCTTAAGCAGCCCCGCCGTGTCAGCCTTCTTTATTATAAGGGGCGTTAGATCAGCCAGATCATATAAGCGCAATTTTTTAGAGTTGATAAAGAGGCTGTAGGGTCCCTTGCCTCTGCTGAGGTATCCGTTTATATCGATGCTTGAGGCCGCGGTGCTAATGGATGCCTTTTTGATATCTATGGTCTTATCTTTTACGATAAACTCAGCGTCCATGGCAAGGGGGATGGAGCTTGATTTTTTAAGTAGTTTCCTGTACTCCAGACCCGCTTTGCCAAGGTCTACGCCGGCATTTACCTTGAGGGATTTCTTCAACCCTACAATCGTTGAGTGGAATAAGAGGGTCTCGTCCATAATTATCTCATCAAGGGCCGTCTTTTCCGTAAAGGCCGAGAGCGTTCCATTAAATACCCTGCCTTCTGTATTAAGGTGAAAGTAGGGATTTTTAAGGGTATAGTCCCTTACATACCCCTCTATCCTAAGGTTGGAGGCGGCGCTGTCTCTTAAGATAAGGTCGGTGAAGGTGAATCTGTGGCTGTCAACATCTATATTGCCATTCATGGAGGTAAAGGAGAGGGGAAACCCCTTATAACGGAAGGTGGCGCCATGAAGGCCGAGATTGACAGAAAACCACGTGCTGTCCTTTACGTCTATTTTTCCTTTGAGGTTGAACTTTATACGGGTCTCGCCTGTTGCAGCGATACGGCGGAGCTGTTTCTTTGCTGACTTGCCGCTGTCTCGAAAAACCCTTATGGTCATGGCGATGGCCCTGCCGGCGTCCATGTGCCCGAGGATTGAGAGATCGTAAGATGCGGCTTTTTTTGTACTGTGCAGGTCGTTCATCCTGTATGAGAGCTTCTCTACGTAGCCGCGGCCGAGTTTGGAGGATATATCATGAAAATTAATAGAGTTATCCGTCAATGTGAGTTTTCCCTTAAGGCCTCCGATATCTTCTTTAAGCAGAGTGTGGCGCAGCCCTATATCTACAAACTCGGCATCAAGGCGCATGGCTCCGGGGAGCGAAAAGGCCTTGCCGTCTCGCAGCTCCTTTACCGTGGCGCCAAGGGTAAAGTTCTCTATCCGCACCGCTCCGCCTGTGGGGGTAAAGTCATTTATCCATGAGAGTTTCTTGGTTAAAATTTTATTCAGTACATGGGCCTTGACGTCCTTTAAGGGGATGGGCGTGCACTTCAGATTAAAGGTAAGGGCCATATCATCTGTCTTGGAAGGGGCGCCGCCTAAATCCATGGAACCGCTTAGAACAAAATCTTCTATGGCAAGCTCGGCTTTTTTTGCCTGCAGCTTAAGATAGTCATCGGCGAGTTTTAAATCAAGATAGGCCTTGCCCGAGGGCGAATCCACGGGGGCCTTTCTTAGAGAAGGCAGGTTTAAAGTAATATTTTTGTAATTTACAGGGCCTCTAAGCTCGATGATGTCACCAAGGCTGAAGGCAAGGTCTCCTGAGACAGACCCTTTCACTGCGGGGGTCTTTATATAGGAGGTGAGGGTGGAGACAGAGAGGTCCGATATTGTAACCTGTCCCCGCAGCCCTATCTTTTCACCCTCTTTTCGGGCAGAGCCACGCGTGTAAAGATTAGCACCGTCTTCAAGGCTGAGATCAGCCTGAAAACTCAGGCCGTAGTCACTTAACCTGGCCGTTCCGTTATTGAGCTGCGCCTTTAGACGGAGGTCTCTGCCCTTGGCCTTATCCTCAAGAAATAGCTCTCCTGCCAAGAGCCTCAAATCCTGTACGCTTATTATATGTTTTCTCTTTATGATCCTCTCGTACATCTTCCGAAGGGCCATGGCCCCGTCCCTGTCTCTGCGGATATTGAGGCTCCAACCCTGCATTACCACCTTTTGCAGGACTACTTTTTTACGGAAAAACGGCAGGATAGAGACGCGGAACTTCATGAGCCTTGATCGTAAAAACTCACCATCATCAAGGTTCATCTTAATATCGTGAACCTCGATATAGGGGGCCGGAAGTATTCGCAGCGTAACCTTTCCGGTGGTGATGGAGCCCCCTGTTATATCTTCAAGGGACGTAGTTATACGGTCGTGGTATTGGCTGATATCAAGGGGCACGCGCCATAGGAAAAAAGCGCCCGCGGCGATTATTACGAGGCAGATGATAAAGATGGTCAAACAGGTTTTTTTACGAGGTCTGAAAATAGACACGATATGCTCCGGCGGTCTTCTTGTTAGAGAGGCTCCGCAAGGCCGGTTTAAGAGGCTGCTACAGCCCCGGTATTATCTTCTTTAAAAATCCGGATTTTGATGTTATGGCCTCGTTGGGACACATCTCCTGGCAGCAAAAGCACCGTATACACTTGTCGTAGTCGATCTTTATCCGGGAGGCGCTTGTCATTATCCGCGCCGGGCATACGCCTACGCATAAATCACAGTGTGTGCACTTAGAGTGAATTATGTGCGGTCTTGCTGTGAGTGATTTTCTGAGACCTTTGCCGAGAAAAGAAGGTAGACCCTCGGTAAACCTTGTGTGGACAAGCGGCGGGAGCTTAAAGTTTTTTACTGTAAAGAGCTCAGGGGCATCGCCGAGAATCTTTGCTGAGTTAAGTCTTGCCCCCCTTAGTCCGCGTTCTATCGCTGCCGCGAGAATGGGTACTTCTTCAGCCTCTACGCCAAGGATACGGGCGCATAGAGCGTCAACACCAAGGGCGTCTTCTCCTGCGGCGATAAGCCCGACTGTTCTGGGCTCCCCGCTTGCAGGCCCGTTGCCTTCCATGGCGATAACGGCGTCCATGACAGTAAGGCGTGGTTTTATGAAGAGATAAAGGTCGAGTATCATATTGGCAAAGTGCGAGGTGTCCACACCTGCGCTTAGATGCCACTGAGGTTTTCTCTTGCCGGGAACACAGCCGAAGATGTTCTTTACGCCCATGGTAAGGAGCATCTGGGCGTGTGTCTTGAGCTTTGCCACGTTGATGATGCCGTCAGCACTAATGGCGGCGCGCGCCACCTCAAGGCGCTTGAAGATATGCCCCTCTGGGTTATCTACCACAACGGCCTCGTCAAAGCCCGTAAACTCCACGCCTTCGGCCTCGCATACATCAAGTATCTCGCATCTCTCGGCCACTTTTTGCGCGGTGCCTATGGCCGGGCTGTCACCTACAAAGGGCGTGCCGCCTGCTTTTTGAACGAGTCTTATAAGGGCCCGCACAAGAGAAGGGTGCGTTGTAACGGCAGCGTCAACGGGTTTGGCTGTGAGTAGATTCGGCTTAATAAGTATACGTTCACCGGGGCTCACAAAGCGGCTAACTCCGCCAAGGAGTTCAAGCGCCTCGGTGACCTTCTCCATGACCTCATCGGGGTCGTATCCCGAGCATTTCTTAAGCGATATAGTCTCTCTCATAAATAGCCTTACTTCTACTTTTATTATACATTAAAAGACAGGGCTCGTGGCCATGACTTTAGTATGTGATTATAAAATTCCTACATTAAAAAGAGGTTTTCTGTATATAAGTATTCAGGTGCTATAGCCTGTCTCCTTAATATCAGGGAGAAATGGATGGGTAGTCAGGTCCGGTAAGGTCTTCATTCAGAGCCTCTTCAGGGAGCGGATACGGGCATCCCTTGAGGAAGAAAACAAAACCCCCACCTTTAATCCTGGGAGGGGGCGATGAAAAAGCCTGCTTGCTGATACGTACCGGGCGGGTTATTCCTTTATCTTCAGAAGGCGTTCTTTTGCCATCTTCGCCTCAGGGGTATCGGGGTATTTTTTTATAACTCTCTCAAGGAGCAGACGGGCCTCTTTCTTTGAGCCCAGCCGGTCAAAGGCAAATCCTTCCTTAAGGATAGCCGCAGGGACTTTGTCTCCTCCGGGGTACTCTTTTATTACCCTGTCAAACTCAAGGATGGCCCTTTCCCAGTTGCCCTTTGAGTAGTATATCTCTCCGAGCCAGTACCTGGCGTGGTCTGCGAGGCGGCTTCTGGGGTAGAGGCTGAGAAATGACTTGAATACGGCGCGGGCCTTCTCAAACTCTCCGTCCTTTGTGAGTTTAAATCCTTTAAAGTAAAGGGCCTCGGGGTCGTTTTTTTTCTGCCCCTTTGCCGCGGCCTGCGCGGCCTTTATCGCCGCTTTATCGTGGTTGTTTTTTATGGCAGCCGCTGCTTCGCCTGTAGCAGCCGAGGGTGCGGGCGCACCGGCAGTAGGGCTCTGAATGGTTCCCCGCAAGAGGGCTAACTGATTCTCAAGGACGGTTATCTTCTTCGCCGAGGCCCCAAGTGCTGTCTTTAACTTTAATAGCTCCGCCGCGTTGCCGGCTTTTGCGGCCTCAAGGGAGCGGATTCGTTCATTCAGACCGCGCATTGCCTCATCAAGGGCGGCTATCTCGCTGCTGGCCTGGGCCTGTGCGTTGCCGGCCTCTTCCATGCTGCCTCGTGCAAAAGAGAATTCTCTGCTGAGATCTTCTACGGCCTTTGTGGTATCGGCAAGGCGTAGTTTCATCTCCTCCACGCCTTCTTTGTCAGCGCCTCTGTTCTCAAGGGTGGTGATACGCCTGTTCAGAGAGGCCGTATCCTTGGAGGCCTTATCGGCCTTGTCCATGAAGTCCTGCTGCTCTTCAGTGACAATGGGAAAACCCGGCCCGCATCCATAGATAAGCAATGCAAGTACGGGCATCGCCATAAGCCCGCGCCACCTCATGAGGCCGCGGGCCTCTTTAAAAATCTTCATATACAGTACCTTTCAGGCGGTTTAAGGTCTTATTTGAGTTTCTCGAACTCAACACGCCTGTTAGCTGCCCAGGCCTCTTCGTTATGAGCATCAATCGCGGGACTCTCTTCGCCGTAGCTGATGATGGATAACCTCTTGTCCGATACACCGAGTGACTCAAAGTAGCGTTTTACGCTCATGGCCCTTTTTTCGCCAAGGGCCATATTGTACTCAGACTCGCCGCGCTCATCGGCGTGTCCCTCTATGCGTATATATACATCGGGGTGGTCTTTTAACCACTGGGCATCGGCCTGCAGTAGCTCAAGGTCGCTGTCCCGTATGGTGTATCTGTCAAAATCAAAGTGCACGACCTTAAGCCCTGCTTTTACGGCCGCCGCTGTTGCCGCCTCTCTGTCTTCTGCGGAGACAAAGGCCTCACGGAACTTGTCTCCAGGCATATTGGACTCCTCTACACCGGCCTCGCCAAGACCCTTTTCATCAGGGACCATCGTGGCGTTATCGGCCCCGGAGGTCATGGAAGCGTCTTCAGTTACCTTGGTCTTTCCCGCGCATGCCGCAAGGGATAGGCAAATGAGTAAGATTGGCATGAATTTAAAGAATCTTTTCATTGAGGCCTCCTTGAGTTGTTACAATAAGATGGTTGTATTTATCATGGTGTCAAGAGTTAATGCAGAAATGGCGACCACGATGGTGAGCTCACATCGCCTGCGCCTGTTGGAAGCTTTCTCTGTGCTGTGCCGTCGGCCTGCATGACGTAAAGAGACCCGGCGCCTTTGTAGCTTCGTGTGAAGATTATGAACCTTCCGTCCGGTGACCAGGAAGGGGATTTATTATCTCCCTCATAGGTAAGCTGAACCTGTCTGCCTCCCTCGGAGTTTACGACCCAGATATTGAAGCTGCCTCCATCGGCACGCGAAAAGGCTATCTTTGTGCCGTCAGGGGACCATACGGGGCTTGCGTTATATGTGCCGCCGTAGCTCAGGCGTTTAGTCTTGTTGGTTCGCAAGTCTAACACAAAGATATGCGGATTTCCACTTCTATCTGAGACAAAGGCTATCTTTTTACCGTCGGGACTCCACGTGGGAGAGACATCTATACCGTAGTTGCTGGTAAGGCGCTCGTAACCGCCGCCGCCGAGTTTTAAGAGGAATAGATCGGGGCTTGATTTTGTGCTTAGCGTCAAGGCTATGCTTTTACCATCAGGAGAGAACCTGCCCCCTATGTTAATACCCCGTTTGCTGGAGAGCACCTCGTCATGACCGGTCTTGATATCAAAGAGATAGAGGTATGGGTAACCCCTCTTATAGGAGGTGTAAATCATCTTCGCCCCGTCGGGAGACCACCTTGGCGAGAGGTTTATGGACCGGTTAGAGGTAATGGCTACTCTGTGCCGGCCATCATAATCTGATAGATATATCTCTTTATTACCTGTTTTTTTTGAGACAAAGAGCAGTTTTGTCGTAAATATGCCTCTTCGCCCTGTTATTTCCTCATAGATCCGCTCAGAGATAAAATGCGCGAGCCGCTCAGGGCGGGCCGCGTTGCCGATGAAACGTTTACTCATTATCATGGTGTGGCGTATGCTGTCAAAGAGCCTTACCTCTACGATAAGCCTCTTTTCCCTCAGCCTGAACCTGCCCTCCACAACGGCGTCAGCCCCTATCATCCGCCAGCCCTTGAAGTTTATAGCGTTAATATCAAAGGCGGCTTCCTCGGGGCCTTCGATAAAGGCATCGTTTGGCAGAACCCTGAAAACCCCCGAGAATTCCATGTCTTTTTTAAGGGTATTAAGCATGGCCCCGCCTGTTGCCCGGATATTTTCTCTCTCCACATCGGAGTAGGGGTCAGGGCCAAGGTAACGGAACTCCTGAACGGCAAGGGGGAGCCTCTTGATGGAGGGGGCCGCAAGATCAATATAGACCTTTGCCGCTGCCGGCCCTGAGGTAAGGCCTGCACATAAGGCTAATAAGGCGTATATTATAAAAAATCTCATATCTTAATCACAGCGAGGGCAGAACCTCAGGCCTGTCTCCAGTACGTCTTCAGTGAAGTCCTGAGGTAGAGGCGGAAAGGGCGATGCCTTCTGCACGGCCTTTAAGAGGGAGTCGTCAAACTGCCTGCTCCCCGAGCCTTTTTCTACCCAGCTCTTGATGAGTGTGCCATCTTTACGGATACGTATTGATACTATAACAGAGACCTTTTCATTGTCAAAGCGCTCGGGGACTATCCAGTTATTCTGTACGTGGTCCCTTATAAGCGAGAAGTATGCCTTGAATTTTATCTCCAGGCTATCGCTTCTAAGACCGCCTGATGAGGCGGCGGGTGGTGGGGCCTTCTCTGCCGGGGCGGCCTTTATGGAACCTCGAATTTTAGCCAGACGCCTTGCCCTCTCCTCTGCGGCCTCTCTTTCCTTTATGGCCGCTATCTTTTTTGCTATAAGCTGCTGCTCCTCACTCTCTTTAACCTTCTCGCGGATCTTACTTATAGCTGTTGAGAGTTCTTTTTCATGTGTTTTGGTCTTCTTTACCGCCTTTTTCTTTACTATTACCGCTTTTTTCTTGGTAATGTGCTTTTTTACGGCCTTTTTCTTCTTAACGGTGCGCCTGACGACTTTTTTTGCCCTTGTTTTTCTATGGCTCCTCACGGGCTCCACAAGACTTACCGTGTATACGGGGGTGAAGAAGAGTTTTTTGGAGCTGTCCATGAAAAAACCCAGGGAGCCAAGGGCGATAATATGCGCCGCTATGGAGAAGTAGAGGATTTTTTTAAAGACCTTGGGGGTATGGCCGAACAAATTATCCATGTGTTTTTTTAAAGACCAGGGACGGTTTTTGGAAAGGTCTTTTATGGGACGTACTCTATAGCTACAATGCCTTTGCGGGTTTATCTTCTTTTAGAGGATGATTCGGTAATCATGCCTATCTTGGTGATGCCCGATTTCCGTATCTCTCCTATGACCTTTACAACGTATCCGTAAGGTACCTTCTTATCGGCCTTTAGAAGTACCATGCTCCCTGGTTTTATCTTGTTTATGGCCTTTAGCTTCTTGCCGAGGCGTGCCGAGGTGAAGCGTTTATCACCGAGGTACGTACGCTGCCTGCTGTCTATGGTTACTATAAGGGGGTCAGACTTGGTGTTAACGGCGCTGGCAGTGACCTTTGGCAGATTTACATCAATGCCAGACTGCATCATGGGCGCCGTTACCATGAATATTATGAGCAGAACGAGCATAACGTCTACAAAGGGCGTTACGTTTATCTGCGACATCAGCTTTCTATCGGAGTGTCCGTTCATAGCCATAAAAATCTATCTCAATTCTGTAATCTTTTAATGTATCCGCCAAGCCCCTTCGTGCTTACATGCGCCTATGGGGGTGCGTCTTGTTGCTGCTGAAATTGGCCTTGTTTGTTAACGCTCTCTGGTTACCATGACGATACCTCATCTCTTAGAGAGATGCCGTGACTTATGTGCCTTTAGAGTCTTTTTTTTTACGGGAGCGCCCTATCTACGCGGTAATTACAGCTTTTACGCAAGGGCCCTGCATTCTTATCTGAGACTTGCCCCCTTTTTAACGTTAGCGCCCTATCTCTCTGGCAATGAAAGGCTTATACGCAGGGGCCATTGATTGCTGCTTAAAACCTGCCCCCTTTAACGGGAGAGCTGTTTTTCTACGATGTTCAGGAGGTCTGACGAAAAATTGTCCATCTCCGTTGAAACACGGTTTATCTTTGCGATGATGTGGTTATATCCCACTACGGCGGGTATGGCTACGATAAGGCCCATGGCAGTTGCCACAAGGGCCTCGGAGATTCCAGGGGCCACGACGGCAAGGTTGGCGGCCCCGCTGGCGCCGATGTCCTGAAATGAGCTCATTATGCCCCAGACCGTGCCGAAGAGGCCTATGAAAGGGGCCGTGTTGCCGGCCGTAGCAAGAAAGCTTACGGCGTACTCCATCTTCGTGCCCTGAACTGAGCTTGTCTTTTTCAGCAGGCGCTCAATGCGGTCTATATTATCGTGACGCATCGCGCCCTTATCCTCGTCCGGGGCCTTCATGATATTGGCGAGCTCGTTATAGACAGCAGTAAATAGAGGCGCAAGGGGCGTGTTTCTGTATGAGCCGGCTACGGAGGCTATGTGAGAAAATTGCCTCTTTTCCCAGAAGACCTCGTAAAAAGCCGTGGTCTCTTTTTCTATCTTCTTAATGAGCATGAGTTTGTAGACGATGATGGCCCAGGAGACCACGGAGAATATGAGCAGTACGAGGAGCACGAGTTTTACTATGGGCCCGGCATGCGCGATCATGCCCCAGAGCCCTAATTGGGAGCTTAATGCCGTTGGGTTCAATTTACTTATATCCTCCTCTTTGACTCACAATGAGAGTGACTGGCTGATAAATTTATATCACACCTATATAACATGATTGGTCTTGGTAAGTCAACGCGGCGTTTCTAAAAAATTTTTACTTTCAAAGCTTTATCTGTTATATGATAATAACATCAGAGCCATTGGTGTTATTAGTAACAAAGGAGACCCTATGGATTTATTATGGCTTTGCCTCGCCGGAGCCGGAGGCACCGTCTCAAGGTACCTTCTCTCCGGTTTTGTGCAGAGGATTTATGGCGGCGGATTTCCATGGGGCACCTTTGCCGTAAATATTGCGGGGGCCTTTCTCTTCGGCTTTGTCTGGAGCCTCTCCGAGGAGCGTCTTCTTATCAGCGGCCATACGAGGCTTATCGTGCTTGGCGGTTTCATGGGGGCCTTTACTACATTCTCTACCTTTATGTTCGAGACAGGTCAGTTAATGCGTGACGCCCAGTGGTTTCTTGCCGCGGGCAACGTCTTGCTCCAGGTTGTCTCCGGCATAATAGTCCTCTTCATCGGCCTTGCCGTTGGGCGCCTTCTGTAGGGCGCTTGTGTAAAGGGCGGCACCGCTGAAGTTGATGAGGGCCCTTTATTATTACGAAGAATCTTTTGTCCCGGCCTTATCAGGAGTTATTGCATCCGCGTCCTTCTATATAAGAGAGGGGGTCTTATGAGAGTACCTTGCGAGGTGGATTTACTGCGTGTCTTTGTAGGTGAGCAGCAACAATTTGAGGGCCGTCCCGTATACGAGACCATAGTGGAGGCGGCGCGGGACCGGGGGCTTATGGGCGCCACGGTGCTCCGCGGCATTCTCGGCTACGGCGCGCACTGCAAGCTCCATAGGGCAAAGATCCTTATGCTCTCAGAGGACCTGCCCATGGTCGTGGAGATAGTTGATACCTCTGCGCGTATCGCGGAGTTTATCCCTGTTATCAAGGAGATGAACCATAAGGGGCTGATTACCCTTGAGAAGATAACGATTGTAGCCTATAACTGCGGTCTTGAAGAGGAAGATTAATCTTGCCTGAAAACAGGCAGTTAAGATGAAGAGGCAGGAGAGGGCCTGCCTGAATAGCCCTACTCCTCTTTTAAGGTAAGGGCATCTGCGGCGAGACGAATTTTCTTGCCGCCCTTATGGCCCGGTTAAAGGCCTCCTCGCCATGGGGCTCTATGGTGTACACAGGGTTCACCTTGTATAATTTTAAGAGTCTGAAATATTCTTTAAAGTCTATGGCGCCGTCGCCAAGGGGCAGGTGCTCATCGGAGTGGCCTCTGTTGTCATGAAGGTGCAGCTCGGCTATGTAAGGCCCCACTGCCTTGAACCATGCCTCGAAACTCACCTCGGAGAAGATGTTAAGGTGCCCTGAATCAATGCAGAGCCTGAAACCCGGTGAGTTTATCTCTTCAACGAGCCTCTTAAGAGGGGTAGGTTCAACCTCGAAGATATTCTCCGCTGCTATGGTGATATCATAGTCCTCTGCTGTCCTTACGAACTCGGGCCATGTCCTCATGCTGGACTCTATCCAGCGGTCTATATTCCCGTTAAATCTCTTCTTGCTGTAACAGGCGTGGAGCACTATGACCTTGGACCCGAGGAGGCGGGCCGCGGCGAATGCCTCTTGGTACCTTTTTACGGCAAAGCGTCTTGTCTCTTCCCCGGGGCTGCCGGGATTTACATGTATATAAGGGCCGTGTTGTGTAATCCTGAGCCCACGGGCCTTGAACTCCTCTCCCGCGCGCTTTAGAAACCCTTTATCCGGTGCCTCAAGGTCGTCTCCGTCAATATAGACCTCGGGGTTAATGCCGAGTCCGAGGGCCTCCTGAAGCCTTTTCTTAAGCATAGGGTAGGGGATATGCACCTGTATCTTTTCTTCGTTTTTTTCAATCATGTCTCTCCTATTGATATTATTAAACACAGCCGAGAGAAGGTGGCAAGAAAAAACATATCTTTCATACTCATCCGTGCGGTAATTTTACCGTTAATTCCGCGAGCTCACGCAGGGGCTTTAAGGGGAGAAATGACTTGACTTTTTGGAGTGTATACTGTATACATAAGTATAACCTGCAGGCTTATATGTCAGGCTTGAAGATTGGTTTTTCCCGCTGGTTTATGTCTAATATCTCTCAGGAAATTACATATAATCTTTTTTAAATGGTCTTGCCTTTTCAGGGGAATATCGGTTCCTATGGAGAAAATAAGAGTGCTTGATTATCCCGTAGAGAGGCCCCTTACGCTGAGGGAGAGCATAGTAGACTTTATCAAGGACGCCGTGGTAAGCGGCAGGCTAAAACCCGGCGAGCGCGTTCCCGAGCAGGAGATAGCCGCCAACTTCGGCATTAGCCGCACCCCTATAAGAGAGGCCTTCAGGCAGCTCGAGTCCGAGGGCTTTATCTCCCTTATACCGAGAAAGGGCGCAGTTGTGAGCCCCATAACCGATAAGGACGTTGTGGAGTTCTACGCCATAAAGAGCCTTCTTGAGGGTTATGCCGCGAGGACGGCCTGCGCTGCCCTGACGCCTCGTGATATAAAGAAGCTCGAAGGGCTCAACGCGGCCATGAAAAAATGCGCCGATAAGGACGATGTAAAGGGTTTTTTCAGCCTTGACAATCAGTTTCATGATACATTCCTCGAGGGCTGCGGCAATGATAAGCTCTGCGCCCTTGTGCACAGCCTGGTGCAGCAGTTCGAGCGTTTCAGGATAACGGCCCTGAGCCTGCCGGGAAGGATGACAGAGTCACTCTCACAGCACCGTGATATTATTGAGGCCTTTAAAAACGCCGATGCCGTCCTTGTAGAGACCCTGGTGCGGGCCAACGCCGAGAAGGGCCGGGACGTGCTTGTCGATGAGATACTGAGAGATAAAGCGGGAGACCTGTGATGCATCTCTCTTCAACGCGCTTTTGCGGCTTTTGTTTAAGGTGAGAGTAAGCCTTTCTTCGAGCTCTCCTTCTACTTTTTAATAATAATGCATAAGATTTTTTGCCTCTTTAGCCCTCCTTCTACAGAGGGGTCTCTATTTTTTTGTCATTGAGATGGATGATAGTTTTTAATTATGAATATGGATACTGAAGGCAGAGTAATACTTTCAAGTCTTTCCGAGGGCGAGAGGCTTGACCGCTATCTCAGCGATTGCCTGCATAATGCCACAAGGGCGGCCATTCAGAAGGCCATAACCCGTGGCCTTGTACTTGTAAACGGTAGTACGGTGAAGGCCTCGCACAGGCTGCACTTTAAGGATAATGTGGATGTTACCCTTCCCCCGCCGGCCCCCCTTACGCTGCGGCCTGAGAATATAGCCCTTGAGATACTCTTTGAGGACGATGATCTTATCGTCATAAACAAGCAGTCCGGCCTTGCCGTCCACCCCGGTGCCGGAAGAAGCGGCGGGACTCTTGTAAACGCCCTCTTAAATCACACTTTGAGCCTCTCCACAGGCGGTGATTCGCTCCGCCCGGGCATCGTGCACCGCCTTGATATGGATACCTCCGGCGTAATGGTAGCGGCAAAGAACAACAGGAGCCACAGTAATCTGGCGGCCCAGTTCAAGGCCCACTCCACGAAGAGAAGATACCTTGCCCTTGTGCGCGGCCCCATGAAGATCGACGCGGGAGAGATAGACAAACCACTTGGCAGGAGCCCCGCGGATAGAAGAAAAATATCCACAAGGGCAAGAAAAAAGAGAAAGGCCCTGACGCGTTTTTGCGTCCTCGCGCGTTACGGCGGCATTACCCTTCTTGAGCTTACCCCGGAGACGGGCCGTACTCATCAGATACGCGTCCACCTTGCATCCATAGGCAGGCCTGTGGTGGGGGACCGTGTATACGGCTGGGACGGGCAGAGGGATACGCCTGTGAATCTGCCGCCTCGTGCCACGGCTCTACTGAAAAAGGCGCCGCGCCAGTGCCTGCACGCGGCCTTTCTGGCCTTTAGACACCCCGGGACAGGGGAGTTAATGGAGTTTAGCGCCCCGCCTCCGCGGGATATGGCCGAGATTATAGATGCCCTTAATGAGAGTCGTGATGAGAAGAGTGAATTCTATCTTACTTGAGCCTGCTGAGAGCAAGGGGCTGAGTTTTCTGCAGGCCCACGTCCTTAAAGGGGCCGCGGGGATTGAACACGCCTTTATGAGACGCGCGGGGGGATTCAGCCCCGCCCCCTTTACAGGCCTTAACTTTGGCGGCGATGACGAGCCCTCTAATATAAGGGCTAATATGGGGCTCCTTGTCCGCTCCTTCGGCCTGCCTCCCGGCGGGGTGGCTACGGCGGAGCAGGTTCATGGACGCCATGTTGTAGTAATGGACGAGGCCGTGTACGGGGCCGCCGAGAGGCCGCGGGGCGATGCCATTATTACGGCTGTCCCGGAGCTGCCCATAGGCATACTTACGGCGGATTGCGTGCCGGTACTCCTTCACGACCCCGGGAGCGGGGCCATAGCAGCTGTTCACGCAGGTTGGCGCGGTTTTGTAGCCGGGGTATTAAGGGAGACCCTTCTTGTCTTCTTTCGTGACTTTGGAGCGCGGCCGGCTAATATGCTCGGGGCCATAGGGCCCTATATAGGGCCCTGCTGCTACGAGGTATCAGAAGACCTTGTTGAGAGCTTCAGAGCCGCTGGCCTTAAGGCGGCCCCTTATTTTACAAGGGATAAAGGGGGTATTCACCTTGACCTTGGAAGGGCTGTCCATGATGCCCTTACAGAGTCCGGTCTACCCGCGGGCAATGTGAGCCTTCCGGGGCCATGCACCTCATGCGGGGCCTCGGATTTTTACTCATACAGAAGGGATAAGGTCACGGGCAGGCAGCTGAGTTTTATCATGAAGAGGCGGACCTGATGAGAGGGGAGAATGGCTAAGGCTCTGGTAATAGGTATAACAGGTGGGCCGGCAACGGGCAAAAGCCTTGTCTCGGCGGAGTTTGACTCTCTTGGCGCGGCCCTTATTGACGCCGATATTATCGCCCGTGAGGTCCTGACCCCGGGGCGCGCGGAGTTTACCGCGGCGGTGCGCGCCTTCGGGCCCTCTATCGTAGCTCCCGACGGAACCCTTGCGAGAAAAGTCCTCGGTAATATCGTCTTCTCCGATAAGAGCCGCCTTGCCGAGCTTACGGCTATTACCCGCCCAGCTATTGTTGCCGTGATTAGAGAACGCATAAAGGCCCTTAAGGAGGCTGGAGAGAGCGCGCTCATAGCCCTTGACGCTCCGCTCTTATTCGAGGCCGGGCTTGCCGGTGAGATGGATAAGGTCATAGTGGTCTTTACCGACGCGGAGGTGCAGTTACAGAGGCTGATGAAGAGAGACGGCCTCGGGGAGACCAGGGCCCGCCGCCTGGTGGCCTCGCAGATGCCCTTAACGGAGAAGAAGTCCCGCGCCAATTATCTTATAGACAATAACGGCACCCCTGAGGAGACGCTTGCCGAGGTGCGGAGCCTTTATAAGAGGCTGCTCTTAGAAAAGGGTTGACAAAGGTGCTCGCACCATGCTATGTTCAAAATACCTTTCAACCGGCATAAGTTCTCACCCTATGTCCTGGTTCAAATCCAGTTATTAACCCAGAGGAATTAAGTCTTAAAGACATCATAACAAATAAAATTTTTGCGTTAGAGACTATTGCGCCTGCCCTGTTGTAGGGCATGTATCTGTTTCTATGCCATATTCACAGGAGTAGTTTATGCATTTAAGAGATTTAAAGGACAAAAAGATAAACGACCTCACCGCGCTTGCCAGAAAGTATAAGATAGAAGGCGCCTCAAGTATGAGGAAACAGGACCTTATCTTCGCCCTTCTGCAGAACCAGAGTGAGAAAAACGGCCTTATCTTCGGCGAAGGAGTCCTTGAGACCCTGCCTGATGGTTTCGGTTTTCTACGGGCCCCGGATTATAATTACCTTCCCGGCCCCGATGATATATACGTATCGCCATCGCAGATAAGAAGGTTCAATCTGCGCACAGGCGATATCGTCTCAGGCCAGATACGGCCCCCCAAAGAGGGCGAGAGATACTTTGCTCTTCTTAAAGTAGAGAAGGTAAACTACGAAGACCCGGAGATAGCCAGAGAAAAGATATTATTTGATAACCTCACACCATTATACCCCGAAGAGAAGCTTCACCTTGAGACAGAGAACGACCCTGACCTCTCTATGAGGATCATGGACATATTCACCCCCCTTGGAAAGGGCCAGAGGGCCCTTATCGTCTCGCCGCCGAGGGCAGGTAAGACAATATTTCTGCAAAAGGTCGCTAACTCCATTACAACCAACCATCCCGATGTCATACTCCTTGTCCTCCTTATAGACGAGAGGCCCGAGGAGGTAACGGATATGGAGCGCTCCGTAAACGGAGAGGTTATAAGCAGTACATTTGATGAGCCCGCGCAGCGTCATGTGCAGGTCTCGGAGATGGTCATAGAGAAGGCCAAGAGGCTTGTTGAGCATCAGAAGGACGTGGTAATACTCCTTGACTCCATAACGCGTCTTGCCCGGGCCTATAATACCGTTGTGCCCGCGAGCGGCAAGGTTCTCTCAGGAGGAGTGGACTCTAACGCCCTGCATAAGCCAAAGAGGTTCTTCGGAGCCGCCAGAAACATCGAGGAGGGCGGCAGCCTTACCATCATAGCCACGGCCCTTGTGGACACAGGCTCGCGTATGGACGAGGTTATCTTCGAGGAGTTCAAGGGCACCGGTAATATGGAAATCGTCCTTGACAGAAAGCTCGCCGAGAGAAGGATCTTCCCTGCCATAGACATCAATAAGTCCGGTACGAGAAAAGAGGACCTTCTCCTTACCAAGGCCGAGCTTAACAGGATATGGATACTTAGAAAAGTCCTGCAGCCCCTTAACCCCATTGACAGCATGGAGTTTCTCCTTAACAAGATAAAAAATACCGAGAGCAACAAGGAGTTCTTCCGTTCCATGAGTCAGTAGGGTTTTTTCGCATGTATTCCGCGGTTGGCCTTTGCCCCCCCATCTGCCTTGCAGCCGAGGCCGCCTTGTAGTTGACAGGCCGCCTTTTTATGTCTTAAAATATATTTTTTAGACATCTTAATATATGGGGGGCCATGAAAAAAAACTCTCTCTTGCATAATTGCCATCACTCTCAGTATTGTCTCTGCCGCGGTCTTTGCGGTGGGCAGAATCCTTGTATTATTTCTCTGCCTCCATCAGAGAGGCCTTATATGCTTCAGCCGGTAAAGGGCATATGAACCGGGCCGCTCATACCGCCTCCATATCTTTCCTTTTTTTTCTCTTGAGTATCTTTATTGTCACGCCTCCGTCGGTTCATGGCCAGGGGGACGGCTTTGTCTTTAATACCTATGAGGCCGTATCGAGGTGGCATATCGAGCATGTGAACGAGGTCTCTCTTACCGGAGGCGGACTTTTGCTGAAAGGCAATAACTATGTGAGGATATCCCCGCCTGCCGGGTTCAGCGCGCCGCTTTCCCGTGTGGTCATGGAGCTAAGGTTCAAGACCACAAAAAGCATGGTATCCAATATCAGGATAGGTGCCTCCGACGGCTGGGAGGCCCGTAAGACAGTAAGGGTGAAGGTCCTTGACGGCAGTGATGATGAGACGCATCTGCGAGTATATTTCGGCAGGCACGCTGGCGGCGCGTCAGGGGCACCCATCAATAACTTTGTAGTAGAATTTTACAGCCTTGAGAACATCAATGTCGTTCTTTATAACCTTCGTCTTTATGAGCCGACGAGTCTGGGGCTTGCCTCCGTATTATGGGAGGAGTTCTGGAGACCTGATTTTATTACGGGCTCCATACTGGGTTTTGTGGCTACACCACAGGCAGGGCGAGTTGGTTTTATGACCATGCTTTATGTCCTGGCGGCCCTTGCCTTTCTTGTTGTTACGGCCTCTTACAGAGCAGCGGGAAGGTCTTTTACTTTGCGCGCGATTTCAAGAGTTCTTGTTATAATATTTCTTGCAGCCGCTTTTGTTTTTGCCTTCAGGATGGACTACGGCTGGGCCATTGTCTGGAGAGACCACGTAAAGACCCTTGCCGGCAAGGACCTGAGAGAGAGGACACGTATTGTCAACAACAGGAACTTTGATAAATTCTTTGATTTTATCGAGTTCGTAAAGAGAACCGTCCCCGAGGGCAGGGTGCTGCGTCCGGCCGTCTTGGGCCTGGATACGCCTTTGGCGGCCCTTGCGCGGTACTATATGCTCCCCCTTGAGGAATCCGGCGAGGCCGACCTTCTCTGGTCCTTCGGCGAGTCCCTTCGCCTTGACCCCGGCTCAGGCGCGCTTTATGACGGCCGTGGAAAGCTCATAGCGCCGAGAGTGAGGCTCTTTGCCGCATACGCCGAGAACGCGGCCATATACGAGGTGATTAAATAAGGCCATGGAGTTTATCTACCTTATCCTGTCCATGACTCTCCCTATAGCCGGCGGGACTTTTTTTATCCGCTGGCTCCTTCGCTCTGATGCCGCTCTGGGGTCTGCGGAGGCCCTTGTATTCGGCATGGGGCTGGGCCTTGGTTTTACGGCCTCTCTGATGTTTATACTCGGCCTCTTCCGAGTCCCCTTTACATTGGTCTCGGCGGGGCTGCCGATCGCGGGTTTTACCCTTATCTTCTTCGTCCTCTCCCGCGCGGGTAAAGGCTCCCCCGCAGCCGCCTCTCTTAAGGGCTACGAACTTCGGGGGTGGAGGCTTTACCTTGCAATCGTCATGGCCCTGTGGATTGCGGCAAAGACGGGTTTTGTCTTTTACGAGTCCCTTGTCCGCCCCCTTGACTCTGTTGACAGCTTTATTAACTGGGCCGTCTCGGGCAAGTTTTTTTTCTACAAGGCCGGACTCTTCCTTGATACCTCTAAGGAGCACTTTTTCGGACGCGGCTACAGGTTTTTTATCGGCCATCCCCTGCATCTGCCCCTCCTGCAGACATGGATATCCCTTGCCATAGGCCGCTTTCACGAGCTCTATATCAAGGCCCCGGGGGCCCTTTATTTTTTCGGGGTTATCGCTGTGCTCTACTGCGGCGTTAAGAGAGAGGCCGGGCCATTTTACGCCCTTCTTACCGCCTTTTTCATCTCAACGGCACCGATATTTACGGCCCACGGCCAGGACGCCTATGCTGATCTGCCCCTGTGTTTTTATGCCCTTCTTGGCACGGTGGCCCTATGGAGATTTTTTCGAGGCGATTCACAACCCTATCTTGTCCTCTCGGGGATATTTTTTGCCATGGCCATCTTCGTAAAGAACGAGGGCCTCTTTTTCGCCGCTGCCGCCGGAGCCGTCCTCCTACTCTATCTATTTATGAGAAAAAGGTCATTTATCACCCCTCTGGCAGGTTTTATTATGCCCTTTATCCTTATCGCCGGGCCATGGCTGCTCTTTAAATATTATTACGGCATTGGTTTCGGGCATAGCGGCGCATCTTCAGGGTTAAAATGGTTCAGCGACCCCTTTTATTCCGGCAAGGCAGGTTACGGCGTACACTGGGAGGTCCTCTCGCTCGCTTTCAGGTACACATTCTTTACTGCCAATTACAATCTAATCTTCCCTCTATGGATAATCGCCGGTATCACCGCTCTTCGTACCATTATTAAAACCGAGCTCAAGTATCTTTATTTGATGATTCTCTTTCTTGTCTCCATGTTCACCTTTGTTTACCTTACGCTGGAGGTCACGGCCGTTACGGAGCAGACTGGTATTCACAGAAATACCCTTACCTATCTTCCCATTGTGTATTTTGCCGCTGCCCTTGCCTTATCAAGGGTCTGGCCCGATAAGGGCTGTGAATCATAGCCTCCGCCCCCTTTACCCGTCTCCCCTTCCATGCCTTATGAAGTTTTTTGACAGTGGGGATGGCCGGTGTTATACTAAAAAAAATTTTTCATAAAGACCAGCTCCTTAGGGGGCCTTCTTTTCTCCTTATCCGCTTATCTCCACTGGTTACAGGGGTAACCCGCGATTAAGTCTATGAGACCAGTAACTTCCATATCGGTTCTTTTTTTCCTGATGAGCCTCTTCTCTCTCTTGCCGGCGGCGGCATATGGGGCAGACTTCGGCTACGCCTTCAATAACGCCGCGGCAGTTGCAGGGTGGCGTTTCGAGCACGTTGATGAGGCCTTTTTTACCGATGGCGGACTCTTTTTAAAAGGTAATAACTATGTGACTATAAGCCCTCCTGCGGGTTTTACTGCGCCGCTTCGGCGTCTGGCCATGGAGCTTAGCTTTAAGGCCCCCAAGAGCCTTCTTGCCAAGATCAGCCTCAAGGACGCCCATGGCAGGGTAATCCATAAGGTCGTAAAGGTGCAGGTCCTTGACGGTAGTGATGAGGCTACAGACCTCTCTCTTTATTTTGGAAAGCTTGAGGGGGCAGAGAACTATATAAATGACTTTGTCGTAGAGTTTTACACACAGGAGACAATGAAGGTGCGCCTCGATAGCCTGCGTCTATATGAACCCGGGGCCATGGGGGTTGCCTCCATGCTCTGGGGAGAGTTCTGGAAGCCTGATTTTATCACCGGGGCAACTGTGGGTTTTGTCACCACGCCTTCAGTTGGGGGCATTGGTTTTATAACTATGCTCTACGTCCTTGCGGCAGTGGCATTTGCGGCCGCCTTTTTATTTGTAAGATACTCAGGGCAGCGTTTTTTACCGCGGAGGGCATCAAGGGTCTTTATTATGATCGCTATTCTAACAGGGGGCATCTTTATCGTGAGGATGGATTATAACTGGCTGAACATATGGCGCGATGATGTGAAGGTTTTTTCCGGTGCGGACGTGGGAGAGAGAATAGACATTGTGTACAATAGAGATTTCGATAGTTTTTTTGATTTTATCGAGTTCGCCAGGGGCGTTGTGCCCCCGGGCAGGTCTCTTCGTCCGGCAGGCATAGGATATAAAAACGCCTTGGCCATTATAGCGAGATATTATCTCCTGCCTACTGAGACCTCCCGCGAGGCCGATCTTCTCTGGTCATACGGCGAGTCCCTTCGCCTTGATCCCGTTACCGGCGCGCTCTATGACGTTAAGGGAAAACTCATAGCCCCGAGGGTGAGGGTCTTTGCGAAATATGCCGTTAACGCTGCGATCTACGAGGTGATTAAATAAGATTATGGAGTTATTCCTGCTTATACTTTCCATGGCGCTTCCTGTTGCCGGCGGAACCTTTTTTATACGTTGGCTGCTGCGCGCTGACGCCGAGCTTAGTATATTCGAGGCCGTGACTTTTGGCATAGGCGCGGGTCTTGGTTTTACGGCCTTTGAGATGCTTTTACTCGGTCTTCTCGGTCTGCCCTTTACCGTGGTCACAGCGGGACTGCCTGTTGCGGTTTTTACTGCCCTCTTTTTTTTCCTCGCCCGCACCGGGCTAAAGGCCCGTGGCCTTGCCATGCCCGGTACTAAGGGGCAGGGTCTGCATGGGCTGAGGCTTTACCTTACCATCATCATGGTTCTCTGGGTTGCGGCGAAGACAGGTTTTGTCTTTTATGAGTCCCTTACACGTCCCGTATTCTCTTATGATAGTTTTCTTAACTGGGCTATCGCGGGCAAGTTTTTTTACTACAAAGCCGGGCTCTTCCTTGATGCCTCAAATGAGCACTTTTTAGGTCGCGGCTACAGGTACTTTATCGGCCATCCCCTGCATCTATCCCTCCTGCAGACATGGATAGCCCTCGTGCTTGGTTTGTTTCATGAGGTATATGTAAAGGCCCCGGGGCCCCTTTATTTTGCCGGTGTCCTCGGTTTGCTCTATTACGGAGTTAAGAGAGAGGCAGGGTCATATTACGCCCTTATCACCGTCTTTTTCATGGCTGGTGTGCCTATATTTACCGTACACGGCCAGGACGCCTATGCCGATCTGCCGCTATGTTTTTTCGCCCTCTCAGGCACGGTGGCCTTATGGAGGTTTTTTAAGGACGACTTACTCTCCTACCTTGTCCTCGGAGGGATATTTCTTGCCATGGCCATGTTTGTAAAAAACGAGGGAATCTTCTTCGCTCTTGCCGGCGGGGCCGCCCTTGTGCTCTATCTATTTACGAGAAAAAGGTCATTCATCGCCCCTCTGGCGGGTTTTATTCTCCCCTTTATTATCATAGCCGGCCCATGGATGCTCTTTAAGTACCATCACGGCATTGGTTCCGGTCACAGCGGCCCCTCTTCAGGCTTTCAATGGTTTAGCAGCAACCCCCTGGATCCCGATGCCGTCAGCAGCGGCATGCACTGGGAGGTGCTGGGAATAGCTTTCAGGGAGATATTTTTTACGGCAAACTACAACCTTATCTTTCCGCTCTGGATAATAGCGAGCCTCATCGCTCTTCGAACCATCATAAGCTCAAGGTTAAAGTATCTTTACGTGATTATCCTTCTCGTATCATCCATGTTTCTATTCATCTATCTTACCCTTGAGATAACCGCCGTCACGGAGGAGACGGGAATACACAGAAATACCCTTACCTATCTCCCCCTTGTCTATTTCGCCGCGGCCCTTGTCATATCAAACATCTGGCCGGACTCGCGAAGAGCGGCAACGCGGGGTGAATCCCCGAGCTCCTCTCCTGCGTCTTTGACAGGGCAGGTCTCTGATGATATTCTTTAAAAAAATAAACTCTTTAAGGCAGGAATAATTATGGCCTTTACATCGGGCTTCGTCTCCATAATAGGGCGGCCCAATACAGGTAAATCCACACTGCTTAACGCCCTTCTCGGCGAGAAGATATCCATTGTCTCAAAACGGGCGCAGACGACACGTAATGTCATCAAGGGCGTTAAAAATATCACGGAGGGACAGATCGTCTTTCTCGATACCCCGGGTATTCACAAGGGCCGGGGGGCCTTATCGAGTTTTATGCTGCGCGAGGCCATGAACTCCATAAAAGACGTAGACGCCCTTGTGCTCCTTGTTGAGGCGGTCCCGCCTGCCCGGGGTGATATCTCCATAATAAAGGCATTGAAGAGTACGCGCGCCCCTGTAATACTCTGTCCCAATAAGGTAGATACCATAAGGCGCGATGATATCCTTCCCGTAATAGAGGGCTACAAGTCGCTCTATCCCTTTCACGAAATCCTCCCCATATCAGCCCTTAAGGGGCAGGGGCTGGAGATGCTCTTAAGTCTTTTAAAAGCAGTGCTCCCGGAGGGACCGCCTTTTTTCCCCGCGGATATGGTCACCGACCAGCCCGAGCGTTTTGTGGTATCGGAGATGGTGCGCGAGAAGGTCTTCAGGCTTACAAGGCAGGAGATACCCTACTCAACGGCGGTAATGGTAGAGGAGTTCAAGGAAGGCCGCAAGGTCATCTCCATAAGGGCCGTTATAAACGTTGAGAGAGACTCGCAGAAGGGGATAATAATCGGCAAACAGGGGGCCATGCTGAAAAAAATAGGCACGCAGGCAAGGGGCGAGATTGAGAGGTTTCTTGGTGCAAAAGTCTACCTTGAACTCTTTGTGCGTGTGAAAAAAGACTGGACAGGCAACGAACGGAGCCTTAGAGAATTCGGGTATTAACCCGCTTTCTTATATCAATAAGAAAGTACGTTAAGGCCCTCCCGCTTTCTTTTGGAAAAAAGAAAGCGGGGCAAAGAAAACCAAAATGGGGCAGAGTGTAAGGGCGCTGAACTTGCCTCTCCTGCCCGCCATTTATCTGCGGCATAAAGGAGCAATATTGAGAGTTAATAACAATAAAAGGGGCGCACGCCCCCTGGTGGCTATTGTTGGGCGGGCCAATGTGGGTAAATCCACGCTCTTTAACAGGATACTGGGGAGGAAGAAGGCGATTGTAGCCGACCTTTCCGGTGTTACCCGTGATCTTAATTACGCTGATATCGAGGACGCGGACGTGCCTTTTACCATAGTTGATACGGGCGGGTTCGAGGTTTCCGCCGAGGGGATAATGAACGATGTGCGGACTCAGGCCCGTTTTGCCATTGAGGAGGCCGATGTCATTGTCTTTCTTATGGACGGTAAGGCAGGGCTTGGCCACGGTGATCGAGAGATAGCCGCAATACTCAGAAAGGCCGGTAAACCCGTAATCTATGCCGTTAATAAGATTGACTCGCCCTCACGGGAGGCCCTGCTCGCGGAGTTTTACGGCCTTGGCGTTGAGAGGGTCATAGGGGTTAGCGCCGAGCACGGCCTTAATATCCCCGAGCTCACTGATGCCCTTGAGGAGGTATTGCCTGTCTTTGATTCGGTCTCTGATGATACCTCGCGCACCGCCCTTGCCATAGTGGGCAGGCCCAACGTAGGAAAGTCCTCTCTTCTTAACAGGCTTATCGGGCGCAAGCGTTCTCTTGTAAGCGATATGGCGGGCACCACGCGCGACTCCATTGATACCCCCGTGAGTCTCGGGGGCCGTGATTACCTCTTTATTGATACCGCGGGTATTAGAAAAAAGCATAAGGTAAGCCAGACCGTAGAGTCTTACTGCGTGCTCGAGGCTATCAGGAGCATGGAGCGCTCTGATATAACGCTCCTTGTCCTTGACGGCAAGGCCGGTATAAGGACGCAGGACGAGCGCATCGCCGGTATTATAGAGGAGCGCAAAAAACCCTGCCTTATAGTGGTTAATAAGTGGGATATCGTGGAAAAAGACACCCATACCATGGCCCTTGTGGAAGAGGATATAAGAGAGAGGCTGGCCTTTATATATTACGCCCCTATTGTCTTTGTATCGGCCCTGACCTCCCGGCGGGTGGAGAGGATCCTGCCCGCTGCAGAGGGAGTACTTGGTGAGGTGGGAAAAAAGATAAGCACCTCGCGCCTTAACGCGGCCCTTCGGGAGATAACAGAGGTACACAGGCCGCCCCTCTACAGGCATAAGCCTGTGAAGTTTTATTATGCCACTCAGCTCGGAGCCGCGCCTCCGGCCTTCATCATATTTGTTAATAAACCCGAGGGGCTGAAGGATTCGTATAAACGCTATTTGGAAAAATCCATGCGGGCCGCCCTTGAGCTCGATCAGGTACCGCTGAGGTTTGTCTTTAGGCGGAGGCATTAACGGTGGCGCACAGGAAGGTCTTTATTGTGCTTCGCGACAGCGCGGGAATCTTCTCTGATAAGTCCTGTATTCAGAGGGCCGCGGCCATATCCTTTTATGCCTTTTTCTCACTCATCCCCATGATGTTTCTCGTCACCTATGCCCTGGGTTTTATACTCGGTTCAAGGGGGGATATGCTTGATGAGGTGATAAAGACGGCGCGCATAAGCCTGCCCTACCTTGACGGCAGTGTTATTGAGGAGTTGAAGGGTGTGGTGGCCCACGGCAGGACCTTTGGGTGGGTAAGCATCGTTGCCCTTGTATTTTCCGCCGAGCTCGTACTTAACGCCGTAGCCGACGCCCTCTCGGCCATCTTCGAGATAGGCGGCAGGTACGGTTTTGTGCGAAAAAGGATTACAAACGTCTTTGTAATACTCCTGGCTGTCTTCGCAGTATTTGCCTCAATAATCGTCACGGCGGCCATGGGTGTAGTGGAGAGCGCTACCTTCAGCCTGCCGGGCCTTGACATGGCGGGATATGTCCTTGAGATATTAGCCCTGAAGTATGTCTTTCCCTTTGTACTCGTAGTAGTAGCTGTTACCGTTGTCTTCAAGATATTCTCAGGTCCCGAGCTTTATCTCCGTTACGCCTTTTTCGGCAGCCTTATCTTTTCCTTCATATGGGAGCTCGCGAAGTGGGGTTTTACACTTTACCTCTATTATTTTCCCACATATAACAGGCTCTACGGCTCTCTTGGTACCATTATGATACTGCTTCTATGGATGTTTTTTACGGCGGCCATATTTCTCTTCAGCGCGGCCGTTGCGCGCGCGGCCTTTATTGATAGAAATTACTAAAACTCAGAAGGCTCTTGAGGGTCTTGAAAAGCACCCTCCATCTTCCCCATAATATGCGTTAAATAAGAAGTTTTCTATTGAATAAAACTACGATGTGTGAAATAATTAAATATTAAAGTAGCTAACTGCGTCCGAATCCGTGACGCCCTCTCTTAAAAAGGACTTAGAATGAACCGTTTATATAAAAATATAGCCCTCTGGCTCATCATCATCGCCACAGTGGTCCTTGTCTTCAACTTTATAAATTACAAGCACGTGGACTCTAATATGGTGAGTTTCAGCGACTTTATCAAAGACGTTGAGGCGGGCCGCATTACCGAGGTGACCATTACCGGCAACGATTTGGCCGGTAAACTCGTCGATGGAAAGACATTCAAGACCTACTCGCCATCGTACCCCGAGCTTGTTGCAAAGCTTCGGAGCAATAATGTGAGGATTACGGCCGAGCCCATAGTTGACACACCTTCGTGGGGCACTATATTCGTCTCGTGGTTTCCCATGGTGCTTCTTATCGGCGTATGGATATTCTTCATGCGCCAGATGCAGTCAGGCGGGGGCAAGGCCATGAGTTTCGGTAAATCAAAGGCCAAGCTCCTCATGGAGGACCAGCATAAGGTTACCTTCAAGGACGTCGCGGGCGTTGAGGAGGCAAAGCAGGAGGTTGAGGAGATAATAGACTTTCTGCGCGATCCGAAAAAATTTACGCGCCTCGGCGGGCGTATACCCAAGGGTGTGCTTCTTGTAGGCTCTCCGGGTACGGGTAAGACGCTTCTGGCACGGGCGATAGCCGGAGAGGCGGGGGTGCCCTTTTTCTCCATATCAGGAAGCGATTTTGTGGAGATGTTCGTAGGCGTCGGCGCCTCAAGGGTGAGAGACTTATTTGTGCAGGGTAAGAAAAACGCCCCCTGTATTATATTCATAGACGAGATAGACGCTGTTGGCCGGCATAGAGGCGCGGGGCTCGGCGGCGGCCACGATGAGCGTGAGCAGACCCTTAACCAGCTCCTTGTGGAGATGGACGGTTTTGAGAGTAACGAGGGCGTAATCATCATCGCGGCAACTAACCGCCCTGATGTCCTTGACCCGGCGCTGCTTCGCCCGGGAAGGTTTGACCGTAATGTGCTTGTGCCCAAACCCGACCTTAACGGCAGGGAGAAGATACTTAAGGTTCATGCCGTAAAGACCCCTCTTGCCGAGGACGTGGCCCTTGATATCATAGCCCGCGGTACTCCCGGTTTCTCTGGAGCCGATCTATCTAACCTCGTTAACGAGGCGGCCCTCTTGGCCGCAAGACGCGGCAAAGACGTACTTGAGATGACCGAGTTTGACGATGCCAAGGACAAGCTCCTTATGGGCACTGAACGCAGGTCTATGATCATCAGCGATGATGAGAAAAAAGACACGGCCTTCCACGAGGCCGGCCACACACTTGTAGCCATGCTTATCCCCGGCACAGACCCCATTCACAAGGTATCTATCATACCAAGGGGGATGGCCCTCGGGCTTACGCAGCAGCTGCCCATTGACGAGAGGCATACATACAGCAGGGATTATCTTATTAACAAGATAGCCGTACTTATGGGCGGGCGCGCCGCAGAGGAGCTCGTGCTGAAACATCAGACCACGGGAGCGGGCAATGATATCGAGCGTGCCACGGAGATAGCGAGAAAGATGGTCTGCGAGTGGGGCATGAGTGAGAAGGTGGGGCCCCTTACCCTGGGAAAAAAAGAAGAGCACATCTTCCTCGGAAAGGAAATCTCCCAGTCCCGTGACTTTAGCGAGGATACGGCCAATATCATAGACGCCGAGGTGAAGCAGCTTATAAGCGAGCACTACGAGCGGGCCATAGAGATTCTTACCTCCAACTCCGAGACACTTTATACGCTCGCTGAGGCGCTACTTGAGCGTGAGACCCTTGACAGGGCCGAGATAGAGGCCATTGTGCTTGGAAAGAATATAACAGAAGATTCCGGCCCCAGTGAGGCCGGTGAGAACGAGGAAAACTCCGGCGGCCGTGAGCTCAAGAAAAAAGACGCTAAAAAGACGGCTGACAAAGAGAAAAAACACGGTAAGACTCCGGGCAGACTTGGCTTTGCCGTAGAATAAGGGGCCTTATGAAGGGCTGATTGGTGAGAGCTGGCTTGATTCTACCGGTGGGCTGTTGTGGCGGGGGGTGTTTATAATGTGTACGGGGCAGGGTCTCCGGCATTTTGGGGGCCTACAAAGATGGTAAGCGGGCAGGGGCAGGGGCAGGGGGGGTGTCCTTACAAAAGAGCCTCCCGCGGAGTAACCTTCAGGTTTTTTTTATAAGCCTTTTGATTGCCTTAACTGATTATTGTTTTATGATAGAGGGGCTATACCGCGCCTCTTGAATCTGTCTCCGCCGCCCTGCGGCAGGCCTTTAAGAGCGGCCCTTTACATGGCGGGTATGGTTTTTCCACCCCTTCTTCAGGTGGTTTGATGTACCTGTTTTTTTTATAATGTCCTCATATGTCTTTACTTTAGCCTCTTAGCCGACCCGTCGATTATGACCTGCACCTACATTTTATCAGCTTATGATAGGCCCATGGGAGTATTGTCTGTCTTTGATGTGATTACTCTTGCTGAGGTGAGTCTGGCGGTGAGGATATGACCTCTCTTAAGGGCCTCACGCATGGGATGGACGGAGTAATGCCCTCCGGGCGTAGTACCGTTATAATGGGTATCCTTAACATTACCCCGGATTCATTCTCTGATGGCGGTGATTACGTAGAGCCTTCTAAGGCCGTGACCCGCGCAGTGCAGATGCTCTCCGAGGGGGCCGACTGGATAGACGTGGGCGGAGAGAGTTCGCGGCCCGGCGCATCCCCTGTTACGGCGTCTGAAGAGGCGGGGAGGATAATGCCGGTTATTAAGACCCTTATTAAAGAGGGTGTTACGATTTCTGTTGATACGACAAAGTCTTATGTAGCAGGGCTGGCCCTTGAAGAGGGGGCCTCTATCATAAATGATATAAGCGCCTTTTCAATGGACCCGGAGATGGCGGCCCTCTGCGCTAGATTCAAGGCCTTTTGTGTGCTTATGCATAAACGCGGCACACCTGCCACCATGCAGTCGGATACAGAGTACGCTAACCTCTCGGACGAGGTCTACTCTTACCTTGAAAGCCGTATAAAGTACGCCGTGGAGCGCGGCGTGGAGAGAGAGAGGATAATGATCGACCCGGGTATTGGTTTTGGAAAGTCTGCCAGGGGGAATCTTGAACTAATACGAAGTATCCCCTATTTTAAAAAACTCGGATGCCCTCTTCTTCTCGGGGTTTCGCGTAAGAGCTTTATCGGCGCCGTAACAGGGGAGGCCGATGGAGAGAGGCTCTCTGGCTCGCTGGCCGCTGCGACGGCTGCCGTACTAAAAGGCGCAGATGTGCTTAGGGTGCATGATGTGAGGGAGACAAAGAAGGCCGTACTCATGGCCGAGGCCATCTCGGGTGGCGCTTCTCCCCTGCCTTTATACCCCTCATAGGTTGGCGGATTTTATTTTTATAAACTGAAGCATATTTTTGGTCGTAATATATATATAAGGTCCCCTCATGGGGATTATTACAGGGCAGGAGCTTGAGGCCTTTTGATGGATATTGCGCTGGTAAACGTCAAAAATTTACTCTCTGTACTGGACATACTCATAGTCGCCGTTGTCATATACTGGATTATACAGATTATACGGCGCACGAGGGCTGAGAGGATGTTATGGGGGCTTGGTGTTGTCATCATAGCCTATTTTGTATCGCTTCGCGCAGAGCTTCTTACACTTCATTGGATACTCAGTAACTTTCTCGGCTCTATTATTATATTTATAATTGTTGTCTTTCAGCAGGATATCAGAAGGGGGCTTACGCAGATGGGAAGGCCCTTTATATCGCGCGAGCTGAAAAAAGCCACTGGAGGGCTTATCGGCGAGGTCGTTGATGCCGTTATAGCCATGTCCGGTAAGAGAACGGGTTGTCTTATTGTCTTTGAGCGCTCTGTTGGGCTCTCGGCCATTGTTGGCGGCGGCGTGGAGATTGATTCAGCCGTTAAAAAAGAGCTCTTAATATCCATATTCAATACAAAGTCGCCTATGCACGACGGGGCTGTTCTTATAAGGGGCGCGCGGGTCTTTAAGGCCGGCGGCATACTGCCCTTAAGTAAAAGCGAGATAACACGTTCCGTGGGCACCCGTCACAGGGCTGCCCTTGGAATAGCCGAGGAGACGGATGCCCTGGCCCTTGTCGTATCTGAGCAGACCGGTGAGTTCGCTATAGCCGTGGACTCAAAACTGCACATGGGGCTTAAATCAGAGGAGCTTCTTCAGTCGCTGACAGAGATACTGCCTACTAAGACAACGAACTTGAAGAATAGGCTTAATGTAATATTGCCGCGGAATATGCAGACATGAGAGGTTGGTTTACACATAATCTGGGGCTTAAGGCCCTCTCGCTGCTTCTGGCAGGCGCGCTATGGTACTTTGTAGCCGGACAGAGCGCCATGGAGGTCGGTTTTTTTGTGCCACTGGGGTTCTCCGGTATACCTCCTGACATGGTGATGACAACGGCCCCCACGGGAGAGATATCCGTACGGGTGAGGGGCCCCAAGCTTGTCATCAATAACTTAACGCCATCTAAGATCTCGGCCAACCTCGATCTCTCCGGGGCGGTAGAGGGGCTTAACAGGCATCGCATTGAGCTGGGTAATATCGATGTGCCCACAGGGGTTACGGTTACCTCTGTAAAGCCGGGTTCGGTAAGGTTTCGTCTTGAGTCTATAATGCGCAAACCCGTCGGCGTAAAGGCAAAGCTCAGCGGAGTGCCCGAGAAGGGCTACAAGGTGGTGCATGTCTCCGTATCTCCGAGGACCGTGGAGGCGGCGGGGCTGAAGAAGAATATACTGCTCTTAAGGCGTCTCTTTACAGAGACTATTTCACTAAACGGCCTTAAAGAGTCAAAGGTAATCAAGGCCCGTATCAACCTTGAGAAGCTTGATGTAAGGTCTATAAGTCCCGAGACGGTGAAGGTCACCGTTATAATAGAAAAAATCTCCAAGAAGTGAGCTCTTCTTAGGAGGAGGGTTTACCGTTAAAAGGCAGGTATGGGATATCTATGGAAAAGAGACTTTTCGGCACTGACGGTGTAAGGGGTGTAGCCAATATCGAACCCATGACAGCGGAGATGGCGTTGCAGCTTGGCCGCGCTATCGCCTATATATTTAAAGAAGAGAACCGGCGGCATAAGATAGTCGTAGGTAAAGACACGAGGCTCTCGGGGTATATGCTCGAGAGCGCCATGATGGCGGGGATTTGCTCCATGGGCGTAGACGCCCTTATGGTAGGGCCCCTTCCAACGCCGGGAATTGCATTTATCACCTCAAGCATGCGCGCCGATGCCGGGGTGGTTATCTCGGCCTCTCATAACCCCTATCAGGATAACGGGATAAAGTTTTTCTCAAGAAATGGTTTTAAGCTCCCTGATAAGGTAGAGCTGGAGATAGAGAGTTTTATCCTTGATAATCACGACCCCAGCCATAGGCCAACGGCAAGTGAGCTTGGAAAGGCCTATCGAGTTAACGACGCCATAGGCAGGTACATTGTCTTTGCCAAGAACACCTTTCCCGGCCACCTTACCCTTGAGGGGATAAAGATAGCCGTGGACTGCGCCAACGGCGCGACCTACAAGGTTGCCCCGACGATATTAGCAGAGCTTGGCGCCGATATTATCTCTCTCGGGGTAAGCCCTAACGGCGAGAACATAAACCACGAGTGCGGCTCCATGTATGCCGAGAACGTAGCCCGTCTTGTCCGAGAGACAGGGGCCCATATAGGCATCTCTCTTGACGGCGACGGGGACCGCTGTATCATGGTTGACGAGCGGGGCGAGGTTATTGACGGCGACCACATCATGGCCATGCTGGCCCTTGCCAAGTTAAAGGAGGGAACGCTCAGGCGAGATACCCTTGTTGCTACCATAATGAGTAACTCAGGTCTTGACGAGGCCATGGGGGCCGCCGGCATCAATGTGGTAAGGACCGCTGTAGGCGACAGGTACGTTGTCGAGGAGATGGTCCGGGGAGGTTATAATCTCGGCGGCGAGCAGTCAGGGCACATTATTTTTCTTGACCACACCACCACGGGAGACGGTATTATAACGGCCCTGCAGGTCTTGAAGGTAATGGTAGAGGAAGGGTTGCCGCTCTCTACTCTTTCGCGCTGTATGAAGTCTTTTCCCCAGGTGCTGCGGAACGTAAAGGTGCGGGAGAAGAAAAAGATAGAAGATATCCCCGGTCTGCCGGGAGCCCTCTCGGCAGTTGAGGCCAGGCTCAAAGGAAAGGGCAGGGCCTTTATACGATATTCCGGCACAGAGGCCCTGGCGAGAATAACCATAGAGGGCGAGGACGAGGCGGAGATAAAGTCCATGTCCGAGGAGCTCGCGGGTATACTTACAAAAGAACTGGGGGGGGCCTGATGGCAAGATTATCGGTAAACGTAGACCACGTGGCCACGGTACGGCAGGCGCGCCTTGATACTGAGCCCGACCCCGTTACGGCTGCGCTTATGGCAGAGCTTGCGGGGGCTGACGGTATTACCATGCATCTTCGCGAAGACAGGCGCCATATTCAGGACAGGGACATTAGAGTCCTTCGCGAGACCCTTAAGACCTCGCTTAATATGGAGATGGCAGCTACCGCCGAGATGGTTGAGATAGCCCTTGAGCTAAAACCCGACCTTGTTACCCTGGTGCCGGAAAAAAGAGAGGAGCTTACTACCGAGGGCGGCCTTGACCTTGGCCTTAATATGGGAGACCTCAAGGGGGTTGTAACTACCCTCGGGGACTCGGGGATTCCCGTGAACCTCTTTATAGACCCCGAGGCCGATAGCATACGTAAGAGCCATAAGATAGGCGCCTCGGGTGTGGAGATTCATACGGGAACATACGCTAACGCCGGAGGGGCGGGGAAAAAAGAAGCCGAGCTTAAGAGGATAGCCGATGCTATTGCCCTTGCCGATAAACTTGGTCTGCACGTTCACGCAGGTCACGGCCTTGATTACCATAACGTGACGGCAGTGGTCGCCCTTGGCGGCATAGAGGAGTTTGCCATTGGTTTTAGTATTATCGCAAGAAGCATCTACGCGGGCATTAACGAGGCAGTAGGGAGTATGAAGGAGCTTGTGGCCGAGGGGGCGGAGTAGGGGTGTGATAGAGGGGGTTGGTGTAGAGATAGTAGAGGTGGAGCGCTTTAATCTTGCTATAAAGAGATGGGGCGCCCCTTTTTATAAGAGGCTCTTTACTGAAGACGAGCTTGGGTATTGCCTCTCTAAACGAGACCCCGGCCCTCATCTGGCGGCCCGTTTTGCCGCCAAGATAAGTTTTTTTAAGGCTACTGGCAGGTCTCTCTCTTTTCAGGACATTGGGGTAAGAAGAGATAAGAAGGGAAGGCCTTCTATAGAATTTAGTCTTAAGAGGGATGATAATCTTAGCGTAAGCCTTACTATAACCCATACCAGCGAGATTGCCATGGCAGTTGTTGTAGCGGAGAATATTATATAATGAAGGTTATGGACGCCGTTGCCATGAGGGCTATGGACGAGAGGGCCCTGAGTGAGTACGCCATGAAGGGTCTTCAGCTTATGGAGAACGCCGGAAGGAGCGTTGCCGAGGTGGTGCTTCGGGAGCTTGCCTCTAAGGGAGGCGAGGTGAGGCGCGTCGCCATAATCTGCGGCAAGGGCAATAACGGCGGCGACGGTTTTGTATGCGCCCGTCATCTTCAGAACGCAGGGGTTGAGGTGACGGTTTTTTCGCTAACGCGCCCCGGTAACTTTAAGGGTGATAGCGGCGTAAACGTTCGGTGCTGGCAGAAGATGGGCGGCGCCGTTAATTGCCTTAAGAGTTCCGCGGATTTAACAAAACAGATCTCTTCGATGCGCCATGCCCATGTAGTGGTTGACGCCGTGCTGGGCACGGGGCTTACCTCTGCGGTAGAGGGTTTTTACGGCGAGGTCTTAGAGTTTATAAATACCGTAAAGGGCACTGTTATCTCCATAGACGTGCCCTCAGGCATGAACGCCACTACGGGTGAGGTTGACGGAGCGGCGGTAAGGGCGGGGATTACCGTCACCATGGCCCTGCCGAAGCTTGGTTTTTACCTCGCACCGGGTTCAGGGCTTACCGGAAGGGTAGAGGTAGCTGATATCGGCATGCCTGCCTCTATGCTTACTGATAAGGCCTTAAAGCATAATCTTATCACCGCGGAGTCTGTCTCTTCAATATTAATGCCGAGGAGGGCGGAGACGCATAAGTGTACATACGGCCACGTTGCCCTGCTTGGCGGCTCTCCCGGTAAGACAGGGGCCCCTTATATGGCTGCCATGGGGGCCATGAGGTGCGGCGCGGGCCTTCTTACAATCGGTCTTCCTGCGGGTCTGAATAATATCATGGAGTGCAAGACCACGGAGGTCATGACATGGGCCCTGCCGGAGGATAATAAAGGCACCATCGGAGAAGAGGCTTACGGGGAGATAAAAGAACTTCTTCAGGGTAAGGCCGCCCTTGTGGCGGGGCCGGGGCTTGGCGTATCGACAGGGCTTAAGGCGCTGTTAAAAAGCCTTATCGGCGAGGTCTCTCTGCCCGTGGTTCTTGATGCCGATGTGCTTAATAATTTTGCAGGTTCACCTGATGACCTTAAAGGGGCCGCCTCAAGAGAAGTAGTCCTTACACCGCACCCCGGTGAGGCGGCAAGGCTCCTCGGGGTGAGTACGGCGGATATACAGGGGGACCGTATCGGTATGGCCGCGGAGCTTGCGAAGAGGGCAGGAGCCCTAGTGGTCCTGAAGGGTTTCCATACTATTATCGCCGCCCCTGATGGCGAGATTTATATTAATACCACAGGCGGGCCCGCCCTTGCCACGGCAGGCACTGGAGACGTCCTTGCCGGCATGATAGGCGGCCTCCTCGGGCAGGGGCAAAGCGCGGTGCACTCAGCTATCACGGCTGTATATATTCACGGGCTCGCAGGAGATGTGATAAGTAATAGGCATGGCGGGCCCAAGGGTCTTATAGCCACGGAGCTCCTTGCGGAGCTGCCGCGGCTCCTTAACTCACTGACCCATGAGTAAGATGGGGGCATGCGAGGAGGGAGCGGAGAAGGCGGTCAAAAAATATATTACGGCCTCTCCCGAGGAGACGGAGTCCCTTGGAGCCGAGGTGGCGGTCCTGCTTCAGGCAGGTGATATAGTATCCCTTGTAGGGGAGCTCGGCGGCGGCAAGACCTGTTTTGTACGAGGGTTTCTTAAAGGGCTCGGACAGAAGGGGCATGTGAAGAGCCCCTCGTTTAATCTCCTTAATATCTACGATGATGATAAGGATATACTTCCCCTTTATCATATGGATCTATACAGGCTAACCGGCGAGGGTGATTTTTTTGAGGCCGGTCTTGAGGAATATATTTACTCAGGCGGTATCTCTGTAATAGAATGGGCGGATAAGGTGCCTGCGATACTTGAGAACTCCGCCGTTGTGGTGAGGTTTATCTACCTTGGTGAGAGTCGAAGAGAGATAAGCGTGCAGAAGAGGGGCTCGGGGCGCGGTCTTGATGGAGGGGGAGCCGCAGGGTCACTTTAGAAAATAATATTGAGATATTTTCAAGGAGAAAATCTTTATGAGAGAATTTAATCTTGTGGTAATCGGCGGCGGCCCGGGCGGTTATGTAGCCGCTATACGGGGGGCGCAGCTTGGAGGGAGCGTAGCCCTTATTGAGAAGGCAAAGGTAGGAGGCACCTGTCTTAACCGCGGGTGCATTCCAACTAAGGCCCTTTATTATTCTGCTAAAAGTGTGAAGGCCGTTAAGGGGGCCGCAGAGTTCGGCGTTACGGTCTCTGATTATACTTTTGATATGGCAGGGGCCGTCGAGAGAAAAGACGGCGTAGTAGATAAGCTTGTAAGCGGCGTAAGGGGGCTCCTTAAAGGCAACGGCGTAGAGGTTATTGAGGGCACCGGTTTTATCGAGGGTGCGGGGCGCGTAAGGGTAAGGGGGGAAGACGGTGAGTCCGAGACCATCGCCGCAGGCTCCATCATCATAGCCACGGGCTCGGAGCCAGCCCTTATACCGGCCTTTAAGATAGATGGTGAGAATGTCATTACCTCCACGGAGGCCCTTGACCTCAAAGAGCTTCCCAAGAGCATGCTCATCATAGGCGGCGGGGTCATGGGCTGCGAGTTCGCTACGATTTTTTCCGCATTCGGCACAGACTGCATAGTCGTAGAGTTACTTGACGGCATCCTTGCAACAGAAGACCGCATGGTCTCGCGTGTTATAGCGAAGGGTTTTAAGGCGAGCGGCGTTAACGTAATGACAGGCGTTCTTGTTGAGGACGTCTCCGTACTCGGCGAGAAGCAGGTAAAGACCACTCTTAAGGGTGGCCACGCATTTATCACAGAGAAGGTCCTTGTTACAATAGGCCGGGCCTTTAACTCCGTGGGCCTGGGGCTTACCGCCGCCGGCGTAGAGGTGGAGAAGGGTAGAATTGTGGTAGACGAGAGGCTTGAGACAAGCCTTAAGGGCGTTTATGCCATAGGAGATGTCACCGGAAAGATGCTCCTTGCCCATGTTGCCTCAGTTCAGGGCGGGATAGCCGCGGCCAACGCACTTGGAAAGTCCGAGACCATGGATTACTCGGCCATACCTTATGGGATTTTTACGGACCCTGAGATAGCAAGCGTTGGCCTTAAGGAAAAAGAGGCCAAAGAGCAGGGTATAGATGTAAGCGTTGGCAGGTTCCCTTATGCCGCGAGCGGCAAGGCCCTCGGCATGGGCGAGACAGAGGGGTTTGTGCAGATACTTTCTGATAAGGGCACTGACGTTGTACTCGGGGCCTCTATCGTAGGGGCCCATGCCACGGATATTATCGGCGAGGTGGCTCTGGCCGTAAAGGCAGCCTTGAAGACAGAGGATATTATAGATACCGTCCATGCCCACCCCACGCTTCCCGAGCTTGTACTTGAGGCCGCCGAGGACGTGCACGGTGTGGCCGTACATAAGCTTGGAAGAAAGAGAAGGTAGTTTTTCATCGTGGATATTATAGTACAGAAATACGGCGGTACCTCTGTAGGCAGCACGGAGAGGATAAGGCGCGTGGCGGAGCGTGTGGCTGCGGCGGCGGTAGAGGGTAAATCCGTAGTCGTAGTCGTAAGCGCCATGTCCGGCGAGACGAACCGCCTTGTGGGGCTTGCCTCGAGCGTTGCCGAGAGCCCCGCTGGCAGGGAGTACGATGTTATAGTATCAAGCGGCGAGCAGGTCTCTGCGGGGCTTCTGGCCCTTACATTACAGGAAATGGGTTCTCCTGCTCTCTCCCTTCTTGCCCATCAGATACCCATTATTACTGATGATACCCATACCTCGGCGCGTATCAAGGATATAGATGTAGAGACGATTAAGAGGAGGCTTGCCGAGGGGCTTATAGTGGTGGTGCCTGGTTTTCAGGGAGTAACGCCCTCGGGGGAGATAACCACCCTTGGCAGAGGCGGCTCCGATACCACGGCCGTGGCCCTTGCGGCGGCGCTTCACGCAGAGGTCTGCGAGATATACACAGACGTAGAGGGGGTCTTTACAACAGACCCGGGTTTATGTGCTGACGCGAGAAAGCTTTCCAAGATTTCTTATGACGAGATGCTGGAGATGGCGAGCCTCGGGGCAAAGGTTCTGCAGACAAGGTCTGTTGAGTTTGCGAGAAAGTACTCCATCCCCGTGCTCGTAAGGTCTTCTTTTACAGACTCCGAGGGTACGCTCGTAACAATGGAGGATGAGGATATGGAAAAAGTAGTGGTATCAGGTATTACCTATGAGCGCGACGAGGCTAAGATCTCCGTAGTAGGCGTTCCCGACAGGCCCGGCATAGCGGCCCGTATCTTTAAGCCCCTTACGGACGCAGGTATAAACGTGGACATGATAGTTCAGAACATAGGGACAGAGGCCTCCACTGACCTTACCTTTACTGTCTTTGAGGGGGACTTTGACGAGGCCATGTCAATTATGGGTGCAACTGCGCTGGATATAAAGGCAGCTGATGTAATAGGGGACCGTGATATTTCCAAGGTCTCCATAGTGGGCGCGGGTATGAAGAGTCATGCCGGCATCGCCTCGAAGACCTTCGAGGTTCTGGCCGAAGAGGGCATAAATATAGAGATGATATCCACCTCGGAGATTAAGATCTCCTGCGTGGTGGAGTCTAAGTATATGGAGCTGGCGGTAAGGGTTCTGCACAAGGCCTTTGGTCTGGCCGATGAGCCGCACGCCTCTTAGGGCAGCGGGCGCGGTCTGTAAAATCATAAGGGGTCCCTGTAAAAATCAGGGCTAATGCATAGAAAAATTATGAGAAAGAAAGATAATAAAAAAATAATATTATACGATACCACGCTTCGCGACGGGACGCAGGCCGAGGAGGTGGCCTTCTCCGTAGAGGATAAGGTCCGTGTGGCCCTTCGCCTTGATGAGCTTGGCCTGGATTATATCGAGGGCGGCTGGCCGGGCTCGAACCCCCGCGATATAGAGTTTTTTAAGGCCATGAAAGGGCAGTCTCTAAGCCATTCTACCCTTGTCTCTTTCGGGGCCACGAGGCGGGCTCGTGTAAAGGCCAAGGATGACCCCAGTGTAAAAAATCTCGTAAGGTCAGGGACCCCTGTTGTGACTATCTTCGGTAAATCATGGAAGATGCACGTGCAAAAGGCCCTTCGGGTTACTCTCGCGGAAAACCTTGATATGATAGGAGAGACAATAGAGTACCTTAAGAAGCGGGTGGATAAGGTCTTTTATGACGCAGAGCACTTCTTTGACGGTTATAAGGCCGATGCCCGATATGCCATGAAGACCATAGAGACGGCCCTTGACGCCGGGGCGGATTACATCGTCTTATGCGATACCAATGGCGGTACCCTTCCCTTTGAGGTCGCGAAAATCGTAGCTCATGTCCGCGAGAACATAAATGCTCCCATTGGGATACACGCCCATAATGATGCCGATACGGCAGTAGCCGCAAGCCTTGCCGCCGTAAGGGAGGGGGCAGGTATGGTGCAGGGCACGATAAACGGCTTTGGCGAGAGGTGCGGGAACGCCGATCTCTGCTCCATAATACCTGCCCTGCAGCTGAAGATGGGCCTTAATTGTCTGGAAAAGGGCAGGCTCGGAAAGCTTCGCGAGACATCGAGGTTTGTCTACGAGATAGCCAATATCTCTCAGCGCAAACACCAGCCCTATGTGGGCCAGAGCGCCTTTGCCCATAAGGCGGGCATACACGTTAGCGCCGTGCTCCGTAATCCCCTTACCTATGAGCATATCGAGCCCGAGTCTGTTGGAAATAATCAGAGGGTTCTTGTATCAGACCTCTCGGGGCGCTCTAGCATCGTCAGCAAGGCAGCCCAGTTCGGCCTTGACGTTAAGAGCGACTCGCCTGTAATAAAAGACGTGCTCGAGCGTTTAAAGACCCTTGAGAACGAGGGCTTTCAGTACGAGGGGGCCGAGGCCTCATTCGAGCTGCTTGTGCAGAAGGCCTTGAAAAAAAAGAAGAGATACTTTAAACTGCATGGTTTCAGGGTGATTGACGAGAAACGCACCGCCGACCTTATACCTCATGCCGAGGCCACTATAAAGATAGAGGTAGACGGCGAGGTGGAGCATACGGCCGCCGAGGGTACGGGGCCGGTGAACGCACTCGACGTGGCCCTTCGAAAGGCTCTGGAGAGGTTTTACCCCGGACTTAAAGACGTAGGGCTTATAGACTTCAAGGTGCGCGTCCTTGCGGGTCAGCATGGCACGGCGGCAAAGGTGCGAGTCCTTGTCCTCTCAGGCGATGGTCTGGATAAATGGGGTACAGTGGGGGTCTCGGAGAACGTTATAGAGGCCTGCTGGCGGGCCCTCGTGGACAGCCTTGAGTATAAACTTTATAAAGATGAGAAAAAGAATGTAAAAAGGCGCCGGGGGCAAGGCGGAGTAAAGGTCTCTTGAAGACAGAGCCGGCTTATGAGAGCAGGTACCTGGCCTATATGGCCCTTGCCGCTATTCTTGTTCTTGTGCTCTTTACCTATCGTCACGGCGGACTGCAGGGTGGGCGCGGCAATGCCCTTAATGGCGCGGAAAAACCCTTTCCCGGGTTTCCAGTGGATATAAACAGCGCCGGGGTGGACTCCCTTGTGCTGCTGCCCGGAGTAGGCAGAAAAACAGCCGAGGCGATTATCAGCGAGAGGGAGCGAGGGGGAGGTTTTGCCGAGCTTCGGGATATACAGAAGGTAAGGGGTATTGGAGCGCGAAAGTTCAAGGCCCTAAGGGATTTTATAATTATCAAGAAGAGGGGCAGCGTTAAGGACGCGGGATGAAGCGGCGGGGTTTGCCGCGGAGTCTTTAATGGCTATTAAAAAATTTAAAACAGGATGGAAGGACTTTGATAGAGAGATACTCGACACCTGAGATGGCGGAGTTATGGGGTGAGGAAAAAAAATTCGCCAAATGGCTTGATGTGGAGCTTGCGGCCTGCGAGGCATGGGCACGGCTCGGGAAGATTCCCCTTAAAGAGCTTCGGAAGATTAAGAAAAAAGCAGACTTTGATGTAAAACGCATCAATGAGATAGAAAAGAGCGTTAAGCACGACGTCATCGCCTTTCTTACATCAGTCTCTGAGTCCATGGGGCCTGAATCGCGTTTCATACACATGGGGCTAACATCATCTGATGTACTTGATACATCATTCGCCCTGCAGTTGCGCGATGCGGCCGCCATTATTATAAGACGTGTAAAGGCCCTTCGTACGGTCCTTAAGCGCCGTGCGAGGCAGCACAAGGAGACGGTGATGATGGGCAGATCTCACGGCATACACGCCGAGCCCACGACTATGGGGCTTAAATTCGCCATGTGGTATGATGAGTTTGGGCGCGGTCTGCTGCGTCTTGAGAATGCCCGCGAGGTCATCTCCTATGGAAAGATATCAGGGGCTGTAGGTACTTTTTCAAGCGTGGACCCCCGTGTTGAGAGATACGCCTTAAAGAGGCTCGGGTTAAGGGCCGAGCCCGTGGCCACTCAGGTAGTGCAGAGGGACCGTCACGCGGAGTTTTTCAGCGCCCTTGCCATACTCGCGGCCTCCATGGAAAAGATAGCCGTTGAGATACGGCACCTTCAGAGAACAGAGGTATTAGAGGCCGAGGAACCCTTTACAAAGGGGCAGAAAGGCTCATCTGCCATGCCTCATAAGCGCAACCCCATACTCTCGGAGAACCTGACTGGTCTTGCGAGGCTGGTGCGAGGTTACGCCGGGACCTCCATTGAGAACGTAGCCCTCTGGCACGAGCGCGATATAAGCCACTCTTCCGTAGAGAGGGTCATCGGGCCGGACGCCACTACCCTTGTTGATTTTATGCTCGTAAGGATTACAGGTATGCTCAAGGGCCTTGTGATATACCCGAAGAACATGAGACGCAATATGGAGTCTTCAAAGGGGCTGGTATTTTCGCAGAGGGTGCTTCTTAAGCTCACAGAGAAGGGGCTTACCCGTGAGGCCGCCTATGCCCTTGTACAGAGAAACGCCATGAGCGTATGGCAGGGTAAGGCAGAGGGAGCTGACTTTAAGGGTCTGCTCCTCGGTGATGAGGAGATTAAAAAATCCCTTACCGCGGCGGAGATAGAGGGTTGTTTTGACCTTGCGCCATATATAAAGAACGTGAGTTATATATTTAAGAGGGTATTTAAAAGATGAAAAAACTTGATAAGTTGTACGAGGGTAAGGCAAAGATAATCTACGCTACTGATGACCCCGAGCTGGTGGTGCAGTATTTTAAGGACGACGCCACTGCCTTTAACGGTGAAAAAAAAGGCACTATCCGTAATAAAGGCGAGATGAACAACGCAATCTCATCTGCTATTTTCCGCTTTCTTGAGGATAAGGGCGTAGAGACACACTTTGTCAGCACCCCATCCTCTCGGGAGATGGTAGTCAGAAAAGTGGAGATTGTCCCCATTGAGGTTGTTATGAGAAACGTCACCGCGGGGTCTTTATCCAAGCGTATGGGCGTTGAAGAAGGTATGCTGCTTCCAAAGACGGTCTTTGAGTTATACTATAAAGACGATTCCCTTGGCGACCCTATGATAAACGGCTACCATGTGGCGGCCTTCGGGTTATGCTCTGCCGAAGACCTTGCTGAGATAAAAAAGCGGGCCTTCCGTGTAAATGAGCTTATGGAGGAGTTCTTTTCCGCTCGTGGCATAACCCTTGTGGACTTTAAGCTGGAGTTCGGTAAGACTGCCGACGGTACCATCCTCCTTGCCGATGAGATAACCCCCGACGGGTGCAGGCTCTGGAACAGCGAGACAGGCGAGAAGATGGATAAAGACAGGTTCAGGCGCGACCTCGGCTCCGTGGAGGAGGCATATGAAGAGGTCATGAGGAAGGTGGTCTCATGAAGGCAAAGGTATATGTTACCCTTAAAAAAGGTGTTCTCGATCCCCAGGGCAGGGCCGTCTTAGGCGCACTCAAGCACATGGATTTTGATGAGGTCACTGATGTGAGAATCGGAAAATTCATGGAGCTTGAGCTGGACGTGCCCGATGGCGTCCACGAGGACAAGAGGCTCGCCGAGATGTGCGATAAACTCCTTGCCAACCCTGTAATTGAGAATTACAGAATAGAGCGTGATTAAGTTTTTTTAAGCTCGCCAGAAGAGGATTTAAATTCCATGAAGTTCGCTATAATCGTATTTCCGGGCTCTAACTGCGACCACGATTGTTATCATGTCCTGAAACATGTATTGGATCAGGAAGTCAGCTATGTATGGCATAAGGACGGCGGGCTTAAGGATTTTGACTGTGTTGTTCTGCCCGGAGGGTTCTCCTACGGTGATTACCTCCGCACCGGTTCCATAGCGCGTTTCTCCCCTGTTATGAAAGAGGTGGTGAGTTTCGCCCTAAAGGGCGGCCTTGTCATTGGCATCTGCAACGGCTTTCAGATACTTACGGAGTCGGGTCTCTTGCCGGGGGTGCTTATGAGAAATAGAGGGCTGAAGTTTATCTGCTCTGATGTGAACCTTCGGGTGGAGAATAACAAGACGGTCTTTACCTCGGCCTATAAGCAGGGCGAGGTCATTTCAGTGCCCATCGCCCACGGGGACGGCAATTTTTTTCTTGAGGGCCCAGAGCTTGCGGCACTAAGGGAGAGGGACGGCATTGTATTTACCTACTCCACGCCCGGCGGCGAGGTCTCAGATGAGGCTAACCCCAATGGCTCTGTAGATAATATCGCAGGTATTATAAATAAGGCAGGTAATGTCCTTGGTATGATGCCCCACCCTGAGAGGGCCAGCGAGGCGGTGCTCGGCGGCGCGGACGGCCGTCTGCTCTTTCAGTCAATTATAGAAGGTTTTGCCTTGAGGTAAGCCACGGGCTTACTTCTTCAGGAGATTTTTAGTGAAAGTAGATAAGAGTAAACTGCAAAGTGAGCTTACTGCCGGCAGGTTTGTGGTGACGGCTGAGATATGCCCGCCGCGCGGCACAGATACTACGGCCTTTATGGATAAGGCCCGCCAGCTTAGCGGCAGTATCGTTGCCGCCAATGTAACGGATAATCAGCGCGCTGTTATGCGCCTCTCCTCCCTTGCCTGTTCGGTGCTGCTCTTGCAGGCCGGCATTGAGCCTGTTTTTCAGATGACCTGCAGGGACAGAAACCGCCTTGGCATCCAGTCCGATCTTCTCGGGGCATGGGCCCTGGGGATTAAAAATATCCTCGCCCTCTCCGGCGATGATGTAAGCGCCGGTGACCACAGAGGGGCTAAGGCCGTCTTTGACCTTGATTCCGTTCAGCTTGTTGATACCATAAGTATCCTGAATAATGGCAAAAACCTTAACGGCAAGGAGCTTCGAGGCGGAACGGGGTTTTATACCGGCGCAGTTGTGGCGCCTGAGGCAGAGCCATGGGAGCCCGAGGAGATAAAGTTCGAGAAAAAGATAGCCGTTGGAGCGAGGTTTTTTCAGACTCAGGCTATTTATGATATGGATAGGTTTAAGAGGTTCTTTGATAAGGCCTCGGCGGCTTTTCCCGAGGTAAAGATTCTTGGCGGCATATTGCTCCTGAAATCAGCGAAGATGGCGGAGTTTCTAAATAAGAACGTCCCCGGTGTCACGGTGCCGGGCCATTATATAGATGAGCTCAACGCCGCCCCTGACCAGCTTCAAAAAGGCATAGAGATAGCCTCGAGACAGGTGCGCGAGCTGAAAAAGTACTGCCACGGCGCCCACATCATGGCCATAGGACAGGAGCGAAGCGTAATCCCCATTATCGAAGGGGCCTGAGAAAGGGGCCGTCTTATGGGTGAGTCTGATAGGCGGTGCCGGCATGTGGGAGCTTTTGAAGCCTGTTTTGGTGTTTTTACTCTCATGCTATAATCAGCGGGACTTCTATATGTGGGGGGTACAAGCAGGGTTCTCTTAGACGGGGGAGCGGGATGTGCTCCCCTGGCCAGCAGTCCTGCCATTCTATCAAGCGGCTCTTAAGGGGCTGATTCATGAGGATATTTTAGAGACGTGGCGTTCTGCGGCAATCATTATCATGAAGCCGATCTCCTCGAATATATATATTAGGTGGCATCATACCTCTAAATGAAGTCACGTCTTCTTGAGAGGGGCTGTCCTCCCCCCTCTTATTCCTTTACGCCATATTATCCATTGTATCTTTGAAGTGCTCGAAAAAGTCCTCTCCGTGCAGGGGGCGTATTATGAGCCATTTTCGTTTTTTATCGAGTTTTACCTCTACCTCGGCGCCGGGGATAAGTTCGAGCTGAATGAGATATTCTTCCGGCAGAGCTACCCCTTCAGTACCTTTATCAATCTTTACTATCTTAGTCTTCATAGGTCTCTTCCCCTTAAATTATCTGTGTTTTTTCAGCTAATTTCTGAGTTGAACTTTAATAACATAGTAAGTTTCCACCCTTCTGTAGTCAAGGTTTTTCTCCAGGGGTATGTGATACTTGTCACGACCTCTGTATTGATCCATGTGATAATCTAAAGGGTGTTGACAGGGCCGGCGGTTATGTAATATAAGATGTAAATAAGAGGTGCGGTGGTTTTGGAAAGTATTGGGTCACAAGTAGGAATATCGGGAGGTATTTCCGCTAAGATGAAAGAGAAGAATAAGCGCGGCCTTTTCTCTACCAAAGAGTTACATCTTTCCATAGCAGTTATTGTCGTTGTCGCACTTATTGGCGGAGTAGTACTGCAGTCCGCCACTAAGTGGGCGGTCTCTTATTTCTCCATTCCCCTTGTTTATCATGGACTTATCCTTATATTCGGTTACCTCTTTCTTATTCTTATACTCTGCGCGGTCTTTGTCTACAAGCTCGTAGGTCCCTTCGGGAGGCTGGAGTATGAGATGAAGCGCATCTCTTCAGGAGACCTTACTCGGAGGTTATCTGTAAGAGATGGCGATGACCTTCATGTAAGGCGTTTTGTCAAGAATGTAAACAACCTTGTGGGAAAATTCGAGGAAATGAGCCGGGAGTACAACAGGCTGAATAATATCGTGGATACCAAGCTGCTGGAAATAGATAAAGATTTATCTGATGATAACCATGATTTTACTCTGGTTGGGAAAGAGATAAAAATGCTTCAGGAAGAGATACACGTGCTTAGAGAAAAATGGTAGCCTTCCGATATAGTATCTTGCAAGAGTTGTTTTTGTCTTTTTTTATGTGAATAATGTATCTTAGGGGCTGTTTTTTTAATATAATTGTACGGATGTCTTTTCCTCAGGTGTAAGCCGATTTTATCCTCAACAACCCGTTATTGCAGCAGATGGCGTGCCATGCCCCTTTTACGGGTTCGGTGTGCCTGTGTTTTTGCGCTCTCCTCTCTCTTTTTTGTTTTTTTTCTCTATGCCCTTTCTGTAGATGTAGTGGCCGAAGAGACCCCGCGCGGCAGGAGTGTCATGGTGCGTTATGTTATTGACGGTGATACTATAGTTACAAATACTGGCGAGCATCTTCGTTATATAGGTATTGATACGCCGGAGAAGGGTGAATATTTTTTCAAGGAGGCAAGGGAAAAGAACAGGACACTTCTTCTATCAGGGGCTGTTAGGATAGTAGAGTGTGGCGGGGAAAAAAAAGACAGATACGGGAGGACTCTGGTCTGGGTTTACGCAGGGGATGTTCTTGTAAACGGTGAGCTTCTTCGCGGCGGTTATGCAAAGGTTATGCAAATTCCGCCATGCGGTCTTGAGAAGAGGGTAAAGATGGAGAGGCTTGCCTGGCAGGCGCAGAGTCTTGGCAGGGGCATCTGGAAGAAGGCTGGCGGAGTGAAGAGAGCCAGTCAAGTTACGCCAACGGAGGCCTCATGGCATATAGGAGAGATGGTTACGGTAAGAGGGGTGGTGAGGTCTGTGAGAAAGACAAAGCGGGCGATTTTTATAGATTTCGGGGGGGCGCAAAGGAGGGCCTTTACAGCGGTTATTTTTAGCGGTCATTGGAAGGTTTTTGAAGATGCCGGTATTAGATTCTCGTCATATAAGGGTAAAAAGCTCTCTGTTACAGGTATTATGAGGTTATACAAGGGGCGTCCGGAGATAATTATTGTTTCTCTCGATCAGCTGCGGTCTTAGCAGGCGGTTTTTATAGATAAAAATCTTGACTTGCAGCGTTTTTATATAGTATAAATTATGTTTAATTTACTGTAAAAAAAAATAATCCCGGGTAGCTCAGCCGGCAGAGCAGGTGGCTGTTAACCACCTTGTCGGGGGTTCGAATCCCTCCCCGGGAGCCAGTTCGCACTCTCAGCAAAACCAGCCTCAGATGGTTTTGCTGAGTTTATTTTTGATGGGTCTATGGGGGGTAACTCCCATAGACCCATCTTTATATTTCCCTTCTTTGTGCCCTTTTTTGTCTTGCCTTCATCCTCAAAATAGACCACCTTTTTTATAAGGAGATGCATTAGGTCATACTTCTCTCCCTGGGTCAGCTGCCCGAAGACGTCTCTGAATACTTTAAAATTCTCTCTTACCAGGTCAGCGCTTATCACCTTGCTCTCGTGGCTTTCAGTCTCAAAGTCTATATAGTGGATCTCTTTCCTTAATTGTCCTGCTTGCTCTTCGAGTCCTTCGAGCTCTTTCAGTAGGTAGTTGGTCTTTTGTCCTTGTATGCCTTCTCCTCCGATAATATCTATAAGATTTTTTGCCTTTGTGTCCAGCTTTGCGAGTTTGTCCTGTATGGGCTTTTTCTTGGAGATGAGTTCTTTAATCCTCTTCCTCTGTCCCTTTGTGGCGGCCTCTACGACACCCTCTATTACTCTCGGGCTCTCGGCGAGGAACTTGAGTTCATCAATCACAAGGTTTTCTACATGGCGTGCATTGACGCTACCGATGCGGCATTGTTTCTTACTTCTGTCGTTGTCAACAAGACAACGGTAGTAGTAATATCTTTTTCCTTTTGAAGTGGAAAAACTAGGTGTCATTGCCGAGTGGCAGATGCCGCAGTATACAAGATTTTTAAGAAGGCATTTGTTGCCGTCTTGCCTGTATCCCGTTTTTGTGATGTTATTTGAGCTAAGCATCATATTGACGGCTGCGAATACTTCTTCGTCTATGATGGCAGGGTGTAAGCCCTCATAAATCTTTCCCTTATGTCTTATTTTGCCGATGTAAATAGGGTCCTTTAGGAGCCTGCTGACACTGTTTTTCATAAATTTACTGCCAACTCGTTTTTGTCCTGATCTGGTCGTCCACGACTTCATTCTGTGCCCCTTGGCGTTCAGGGCCTTTGCCGTTTCGCAGAGCGAGCCTTTCTCCATATAGGTATTAAATATCTCCCTTGCGAGAGGAACCTCGGATTCATTTACAGAGAGGCATTTGTTCTCGGAATCTATGTTATAACCGAGTCTTGGGTAGCCACCATTGAAATGACCCTGTTTTGCTCTATAGGACATGACGTCTATGGTCCGCTCCGATGTCTGTTCACGCTCCATCTGTGCGAAAATAAGGATTATCCTTATAACTGCCCGTCCAATCGCTGTCGAAGTGTCGAAGTTCTCTTGTATAGAGACAAGGTCAGCTCCTTTCGACTCGATGACCTTGTATATGTTTTCGAAGTCAATTATGGAGCGTGAGAGACGGTCTATTTTCTTAACTATAATGGTATTGATTTTATCTTTGTGAAGGTCGCTCATCATTTGCTGGAAGGCAGGTCTCTTCATGTCCTTGCCTGAGAATCCTTCTTCCCTGTATATTTTAAAATTCTTCCACCCCTTGTAGGTACAATAATTTTGAAGCCTCTCTTCCTGCTCATCGAGAGATTCACCCTCTTCGGCCTGATTGGTCGTAGAAACTCTTATATAGAGGGCACATTGTCTGTCTTTATCGACAATTTCCGGCATGGTAGGCCTCCCAAGTATATTTTTGTGTAGAGTATCAGAAATATGTATCGTGGTCAATGGTGAAAAATCGAGTATCAAAAAGGCTTTACAGCTTGAATAAGAGGATAAATGAACGGGATGACCTGAGTGGGAAGGTGTTGAAAGGATGGTATAGAGAGTTATGTTGAAAATACGTCGATACTTAATTCCAGAATTTCCTTGACAAATAGGCCAGAATGAATTTAATAGAAGATGAAGTAAAAAAAAAAGAAAGGAGGAAAGGGGGCGGTGTCCGAGCACCTTAAGACTCGGTGGTGGCTGTTGCATTAGCCGTCATATTTAACAAAGTTGAAAAAAAATGAAAAAAATTTAGATAATATTTGAAAATGAAGGGCAATGCCGCCGAGTCTGTTGTCAATTTGACCTATCCCATTGGTGCCTGGCGATGATAGTGTGTATCCCACTTGGTTGGATAGGTACGTTACCCGGTCGACGGTCAAATAAGGAGCTGGGAGCTCGGCAGTGAAATATTATGGGGGCAATACAGCCGGGACTTGCCTATTGTTAATAGTTTATGATTTTTGAATAAAGAGAAACCTACCTTAGTTTTGATTGAGAGTTATTTCGCGCCGACTTTTACATAGACGGCTCTGCGAAATAAGATTATAGAGTTTGTGTGCCTACGGCTATCCTAAGGTCGTACTATACGCAACTCTCTGAAAAATTCCCCACAAAAATTTAATGCAACACAGAATTGAGGCATCGCACTCGCCTATGTGCGCCGAGTGCGCATACGTGCGTTCCTGTGCGTACACGGCTGTTCAAGTAATTTCTCACGCTCAACACCCACCCCAGAAATACGAAACCTCAAGAGATAACCAATCTTGTACAGTAGATTTGCCTTGTGAAAAGGCCGAGAGAAATTCTTGTCTGAGGTATACGCGCATATACGACGTTCTTGCTCAAGGGGTTCTGAGATTGGCGGCCAAAACACGGGAAAGTAGAAACCAATGTCCTCGAGAGAGGCATGTAACGGTTGAACAGGCATTGAAAAAATAAATCAAATAGAACCAATTTTTTAATTCAAAAAAAAATTACGTTGACGTCTTTAACTGCACAGATGAGTGTGTGAGACTTACGCAATTTAAGGAGACAGATAATGGTAAACGATTCAGAGATTGCAGAAGCTTTTACAATGGCGTCCATTCATGGAGAAGAGCTCGAAAACAACGCAAAAATCATGAGAGAGTTTGAGAGCATGCGAGTGGACAAACCTGATGGGAAGGATCCAGCGCGAAATGATGTTCCACCTGTAGCGTCAAACGCAATTAAAACACGTTTAACTGTCGTTGGATTTGAGGAGTTTCTTGCAATAGATTTTCCTCCGCGAGAAAATCTATTGGCTCCATGGCTTCCGATGCAAGGTTTGACCATGGTTCATGCAAAACGCGGCATAGGCAAAACATATTTCGCGCTTTCAGTGGCAGTGGCTGTGGCGAGTGGCGGGAGCTTCCTTAATTGGGAAGCTCCGAAGGCACAAGGTGTATTTTACCTTGATGGTGAAATGCCCAGCGTCGTAATGCAGGAAAGGCTTTCTCGAATCATTGCTAGTGCAGATAAAAAGCCCATTGCGCCACTGAATATCCTTACGCCGGATCTTCAGAAGTATGGTATGCCGAATTTGGCCACACCCGAGGGACAAGCACTTCTCGAACCGTATTTAGAGGGCATATCGCTTGTAATTATTGATAATATCTCAACCTTGTGTGTTGGTGGAAAAGAAAATGAGGCTGAGAGTTGGGAGACAGTGCAAGCATGGGCCCTGAGCTTACGTAGTCGTGGAATCTCTGTTTTATTCATACACCATGCCGGTAAAAACGGTCTTCAGAGGGGTACGTCAAAGCGTGAAGATGTCCTTGACACCGTTATCAGTCTTAGGCATGGTAACGAGTACAATCCCGAGCAAGGAGCTTGCTTTGAAATACATTTCGAAAAAGCCCGCGGTATATACGGAGATGACACGAGAACAGTGGAGGCTAAATTAACTACGCATTGCGATGGAACGGTGACCTGGGCAGCAAGGGAAATGGATAAGGAAAAAACTTTGACTATGAAAGTCGCTGGTTATCTCAATGATGGAATGCCGCAAAAAGAAATTGCGGGAAAATTAGATGTGCACAAAAGTACGGTATCGAAGCACAAGAAAGAAGCTTCTCAAAAAGGGTTGCTCCATTCAGATTAAATAAATCGGAACCTTGTCACGTAATTTTGTGATATGTGAAAATATTTATAGGAGTACGCGGGACCTTTTTGGGAAACTATAGGAAACTTATCATAATTGGAGAGGGCTTGATAAGAAACTACGAAGGAAACTTTGCCCCTATTTTTGTCTCGAAAGTTTCCATGCTTCTTTATGGGATTATCTACGTATTACAGGTAGTTATGGTGTTTTTAGACCGAAGTTTCCCTGTTTCCTGTATGTGGGCGCGAAACAGGGAAACTTTCAGGATTTAGAGAAATTGAAGAGAAGGGAGAGCAGTCATGGTGGAACTAAAAGAATTGGCATTGAAGGTTTTAAACAAGACAGAAATCGAAATAAAGAAGAGCCAGCCTGGCACTTTGGGATTCGACTCTTAAGGAGTACCATTTTAAATAAATTAACATCAATAATATACAATCTTTTTCATAACACCACAAGTAGGTTCATCCCCACGTGTGTGGGGAACGCCCTTGGGCGAAGCACAAGGACGGGTGCACTACCGGTTCATCCCCACGTGTGTGGGGAACGCACTGCATTTAGTTTTGCCGCCAATGACACAATCGGTTCATCCCCACGTGTGTGGGGAACGCACAAAAACGGCCGGAAACTGATCCTGGCGGAGCGGTTCATCCCCACGTGTGTGGGGAACGCGATGTAAGGGGTTTGCCGCGCGTGGAGGCTCCCGGTTCATCCCCACGTGTGTGGGGAACGCTAGAAAAACAAACAAGATGGGCGAGTCCCTTGCGGTTCATCCCCACGTGTGTGGGGAACGCCTCCGGGGCCTCCATAGACGCGGTGCAGGCCGCGGTTCATCCCCACGTGTG